>JAPKBY010000525.1 GCA_028823185.1 Planctomycetota bacterium | reverse complement strand
CCTTCATCAACGCGATCTTCGCTGAGGCCGAGACCTTCGCTGCGCAGCTCTCGGATGCGAACAAGGACGAGATCCTTTATCGACAGGCTGAGAAGCTCCGTGGAGAGAACAAATACGCAGAGGCCATCGCAAAGTACGAGCAGCTAGACAAGCTCGGCAATGACTATGAGAAGGCCGTCGTCGCGATCGCCGAGTGCACCTTCCGGCTCGGCAAGACACCTGAAGCCGACGTCCTCTTTACGGCATACATCGAGAACTTCGTCACAGACGAGGCCAACTCCGTCGAGAACAGTCCGGTCCGCGCTGCGCGCCGCTCAGATGCGCTCGCAAAGGCACGCTTCTATCGCACCTTCATCGCCTTCAAGGCGGCGGAAAAGACCGGCTTCGACCAGGCACAATGGCTGAAGGTTGTAGAGCTCGGAGAAGGCTATGAGGACCTCCACCCGACCCAAGACACATTGGCCCCCTGGACGATGCGCATGGTCATGAATGCACAGGTCTCAGTAGAGGCAGTCCCTGAAGCCCGTGAGACACTACGCAAGCTCAGCAAGAGCTTCCCTAGCTCCAACTTCACCCCCACCGCTTCCCTTGAACTCCACGGCGCGCTCAAGAAGCTTCGTGAAGCTGCTGACACTGCAGGTGAATCAGATCGGGCAGAGTCTCTTCTGCGCGAGATGGCTGAGCTGCTCGAGTTCGCGAACAAGAACGCCCTGAAGTTCTCCTTCAAAAACAACCGCTCTGAAGCTGCACATTGGTTCGAGCTCAAGGAGTACGAGAAGGCAGAGGTCGTGATGCGCAAGCTCATCGAGAGGCCGACCAAGACCGAGAGCGAGATGAAGACCATCCGGATGTACATCAAGCCTGAGCTAGCTCAGACGCTCCTTGCTCAAAAGCAAGTGCCCGAGGCCTTGGAGCTGCTGCGCGATCTCAAGAATGTTGAAGGCGGTAAGCCCTCGAAAGAGATCATCCTCAGCTACTGTCGAGCCGTCACAGGCTGGATAGATGGGGCTGCAGGAGAGATCAACATTGTCCCTGGAGCCGCATCTGATGCCGCAGAGTTTGACGAGGTCGTGACGACCCTCAATGCGATAGCGAACTCTAAGGCTGTAGAGAAATGGGCCTGCGAGTGGTACGCCTATAAGTTCCAGCTCGCCTACACCTACTATGTCTATGCGACCGCCGAAGGGGGCCCGCAAGACAGCCGGAAGAAAGACGCCGCTCGCAGACTATTGGACGTGATCATTCAAGAGTTAGGAGTGACCTTCAATGGAGTCGAAGAGTCATGCTCTGAAGCTGAGAGCGACCTCAAAAACATCTACGGTGACAACATCCTACGCAGACGCTTCTCATGGCTCTGGGGGAAGGTCAAGTGATCACCTCCAGACTCAACGATGCCGCGCTCAAAACCTCCGGTACGACTATGAAGCTCACATCATCCCTCTCTAGCTCAGTCTCATCAGGATTGCTCGCGCTCACTATCTCCCTCGTGGGTGGGGCTGCAGCGAATCCGGCCTCTGCTCAAGGCCGCCCGGACCAAATCTATGTGCTAGATACACGCTCTGGGAAGATCGACATGCTCGCTGGAGTCGTTCAAGAGCACGGACTCGAGAAGACCATGATCGTCCGCAGTGGAAAAGAGCGCTCATATGACACGAGTCGAGTTGAGCGGATCGTTTGGGGGAGCGTCTCGGGGAGCTTCCGAGAGGGCCGAACTTATTTTGACCGAAGCGACTATGAGAATGCTTCCGCAAAATTTCTCGTCGCAGCGACTGATGACCCTCGCGCTCCTGTGCAAGCAGCCGCTCGCCTCCTCGCAGTTCAGTCCTTCCTGAATCTCTCCATCAAGCATCCTGACCGCATCAGCGATGCGATCGAGCAGGCTCGACGCTATATGGATGACTACGCGGACG
>JAPKBY010000524.1 GCA_028823185.1 Planctomycetota bacterium | reverse complement strand
TGGTGTACCTCTCCCCGTCTTCGGTCGCACAAGGCACACCGCCTGGACATGGACCTCTAACTCCCCAGACCACACCGACGTCTACCGCATCAAGTTGGTTGAAGGAGATCCCTCTCGGTATCACTTCGGAAACAAACGGCTCGAGTTCGAAACTCGCGAGGTCACCTACAAGCTCCCTCAAGGAGAGGACGTCACGGAGACTCTGCAGTGGTCGGTGCACGGACCTGTCACACACGTCGACGAAGAGGAGGGTTATGCCGTCGCCTATTGGTTCTCCGCCTATGGCCTGACCCAAGCGCCCGCTCAATATGCAGAGATGCTCCAAGCGGAGAGCGTCGATCAGTTCAACAAGGCGATGTCCAAGCTTCAGCTAGCGCACTTCAACTTGATCGCAGCTGACACCAAGGGGAACATCGAGTTTGTCTACGCGGGTCGCGTGCCTGAACGTAAAGAGGGCGTCAACGCGAAGAAGCCGCTCGACGGCTCTGACAAAGACCTCCTCTGGGACAGCTTCGTCCCGTTCAAAAAGCTGCCGACCGTTAAAAACCCCAAGGTGGGCTTCGTTCAGAACTGCAACAACCGGCCAGAGAACACGACCGGGACATCGCAAGACCCGAAGGCGGACAGCGCGCCAGCTGGCGTCGTGAGCGGCGGCCACCCTGACACCGCGCGCGCTTGGTATCTGCGCAAGCAGCTCGCTGGGAAAAAGAAATTCACCACCGAAGACGCCCTCGCGGTGCTGACAGACGGGACCATGATCCCATATGAGCCGCTCTCAAAGCAGTTAGAGTTCGCCTGGGAAAAGCACGGTGACGTCTACCCTAAGCGCGAGGCCATAGCCGCAGACATCCAGCTCATCCTCGACTGGGATGGCTCGCCCGAGCTGAAGAGCGGAGCGCCGACTTTTTTCACCCTCTGGCTCTACGAGCTGAATGATGGAGACATCACTCTGGAGGTCGACTTGCTCGAGAGAGCTCCAGAGGGCCTCACCAAAGAGGACGCCTTTGCCTTCTTTGACGCCATGGGGGACGCGCGCAAGAGCCAGCGCAAGCTGTTGCCTTTCCCAGCCAAGATCCCTTGGGCGCTCGTTCACATCATTCGCAAGGCAGGTCGTATCTTCCCCGTCGAGACGGGCATGTATCCAGCGATCTCTTTGATGAATGCCAACATCGATCTGACTAAGCCAAGCCTAAAGAACCTGACTTGCAGGGTCGGCTCCTCCTATGTCGCACTGCACGTGCTCTCTGACCCGCCGGTCTCATTCTCCGTCACGCCCTTAGGCCAGACCGACAAGGCGGAGCTCCCCTATCTCTACGCCTCCACAGAGCTATTCGCCAAGCGCCAGCTGAAGCCCCTCCCGTTCACAGATGAGCAATTGGCGGAAGTGGGGACGACCGAGACGGTCCTCAGCTTCACGCGTAAATAATCTGCCTAACGGAGCTCGTTCAAGAGGCCAGCGATCACTGGGTTCTGACGAGCCATCTGTTCTACCTGGGCCCGGTCTAGCTCTGCCGCTCTGCGCAAGTGCACGAGCGCGCGCGAACGCTCACCCCCACCGGCATACAACATCGAGAGCCCGACCCGTGTCGGGATATGAACAGGGTCTAACTCGGACGCCTTTACGAGAGACGCGATCGCCGCGCTGTTTTTTCTGCCTGCAGCCTGCATGGAGCCGAGCCTGAACCACGCCGTGTGAGAGCTGGGGTCACACTCGACGGCGCGCTGCGCAGCCGACTGCGCCTCTGGAAGGTTCCTTCGAGAAGACTCAACCTCACACACTCCAATCCAAGCTATCGCGCAGCGCTCGTCTATCTCTAGCGCTCTCTGATAACACGCCATCGCAGCCACAGGATCTGAGGGCCAATGAAAGAGCTCGCCTTCAAGGACCCACGGCGTGGGGTCACGAGGGTC
>JAPKBY010000523.1 GCA_028823185.1 Planctomycetota bacterium | reverse complement strand
AGCCTTGGTGCAGACCTGATCCCTTAGAAGAGACCGCGAGTTGGTGAAGAGCTCGTCTTGAGCGAGACGGTCCTGCCCAGGCACAGCCCGAATCGCGGCGAGGGCTTTGGCCGGGAAGGTCGGGACTGTGTCTAGCGCCGCCGCCAAAGTAATTTTTTCGATGACTGCCTGCCGGTGAGCGAGCAGGGACATCGCCGCCTCCTTCTCTTGCTTGATCAGCTCGCCCTTGATCTGGGCTTGTGCGAGAGCTTTAGCCGCGGCTGTCGTGCCATTGTATTTCTCTGCAAGCTGAATGAGCTTGGCTCGCTGATCTTCGAGCGTGAGATCGGAAGATTCCATGCGAAGAAATTCGACCTCAGCTTCGCTCTCGAAGAGTTTCTGGGCGGTGTCATCTTCAATCGGAGTAGAGACGATTCCTTGTGGATCTTGCCTTCCGCCTCCATCGACCACTTCATCGCTAACGGGTGTGGTGAGAGCCTCGTCTGTGACGGTGCTAGCTGACTTTTTGGTGGCCTCTGGCTCCTCTTCGACTGTGGGCGTATTGCCGACCGTGAAGTGATAGACAGCAGCGCTCGCGGCGATGACGAGGGCGGCGACAGCGAGCTTGGAGGTTGGCGTGCGAGAGCTGCTCGCATGTGACACTTCGGCCGAGTGCGAGGCGGCGCCGGAGAGGACCCCTTCTAGATTGGAGACAACCGACTCAGCAGATTGAGGCCTCTTGTCGGGGTCCCTCGAGATCATCTTTTCGATAAGGATCGAGAGTTCCCGTGGCGTGCCGCTGAGGTGAGAATCTATGGGCGTAAAGTCCTCCGTGAGGACTGCACGCAAAATCTCACGACTGTTTACACCTTCGAAGGGGGTATATCCCGTGAGCAGCTGGTATCCGGTCGCGCCGAGTGAATAGATGTCACAGCGTCGGTCTACTGCGCTGCCTCTGATTTGTTCAGGAGCGATGAAGTGAGGGGTGCCATAGACCTTTCCGTCACCAGAGTCGTCATTGTCTCTGTGCGCCAGGCCGAGGTCGGAGATCTTCACTTGATCATCGGAGTTGAGCATCAAGTTAGAGGGCTTGATGTCTCTGTGAACGATGCGCTTGGACTCTGCATAGGTGAGGCCGCGTGCGGCGCCGAGCAAGAGCTCGGCCACACGCCTCCAAGGGAGGCGACCCTCCTTGGCCAACAGCTCTTCTAAGCTGTTGGCGTCCATGTATTCCAGCGCGATGTAGTGCGTGCCGCTGGCTTCGCCCACGTCGTAAACAGCGACGATGTTGGGGTGATTGAGGGCCGCGACAGCCTGGGCCTCTCGATGGAAGCGCGAGACGAACTCTGCGTCTGCTGCGAGGCGCGGGGAGAGCACCTTCAGCGCAATGTCTCTGTTGAGTCGATCTTGCCGTGCCCTGAACACGGCGCCCATGCCGCCCTTGCCCAGGGTCTCTTGGATTGAGTAGCCGGGGATGTCCAGGATGCTGTTTCTGGATGATTTCGCGGGAGGGTTTGGGCTATTCTCCGCGCTTAGCGCGCTCGGCGAGGAAGTCTCCGGTGTGCGGCTCTTTGTCGGAGCAGGCTCTTTTGTCGATGGCTGGTTAGGCGCGGTCTCTATCACCTTGATGGCGACGGACGCGAGGTGGATGGTCTGCCCACCCGCAAGCTTGGCGACTTGAACAGCTTTACCATCGACCATGGTCCCAAACTCGCTGCCCATGTCTTGGATCGCCCAACCTCCGTCTTTCGTTCGTGCGATGACGCTGTGTACATCGGCGACGCCCTGTGACTGGAAGACCATGTCCGCCCTGTCAGAGGATGAGCCTAGGATGAGACGGCCGGATTGGGGCAGCAATGTGGGCGTCTTCTTGAGCGGGGTGACGATGGCTAGCTGTGAGCTCATGCTGAAGCCTCGCTCTTTGGTTCCGGCATCA
>JAPKBY010000522.1 GCA_028823185.1 Planctomycetota bacterium | reverse complement strand
GAATGGACGACTTGACCATCACGATCGCGGAAGTCGCGAAAGTGGTGCGGGGCAAAACCTTCGACCTGCAAGAACTCACGCAGGGTGAGCGGTAAGCGACGATCATTGCCAGGGACCGTTGAGAGGAACTCCGCCTCTTCCGCTCCGCTGGAGTAGATCTGAAGCATGTGCTCCCTCATCTCGCGCGCCATAGACTCTGCGTCCATGAGCTTTATGTCCCAATCTGTCCCTTCTCTAGCGAGGTCGATGATTCGAGCGACGCATGCCACGCTCTCGTCAGACATCTCCTCGTCATAAGAACCGTCATCTGATTCATGGAGCATGTTGAGGACGTTGTACTTGCTGTCCTCATCTTGAATGAAGATGCGCAGCTCCATCCCATTGATCTCGGTGCGCTGCGGACGCGCCCATTCATCCTCCTTTGAGTCGACAGCGGAAGAGCCTTCACCTTCTCCTCCTCCGGGTGCCATGGTCGGATCCATCCCTCCCCCCATTGCATCGGAGCCCGGCAAGGCCCCTTCTTCCTCGGAGCCCCCAGCCACATCGCTCTTCAGCTGTTCAGCGACCTCCAAGAGAGCAGACTCGATCGCGTCATCCATCGCTGCGAGCCCAAGATCATTCCTCGCCACGCGAGCGTCGGTCATCGTCCCGATCCCTATTTGGATCGAGAGTGTGATGATCACGAACAGGACGAGCACGCTCAATAAGAGCGCAGCGCCTCTTCGGGGAGATTTATTTGTGCTGTAGCGCTTCATAGGACCATCAATCGTTGACGCGCAGCGTCAGCTAATCTTCCCGGGGATACGAGCCAGAGAGGCCTTGAGACGCTGAGGCCCTCAAACTAGAAGTCCCTGTGCAGGTCGACGCCCTCGAGAATCCTCGGACGGATGAAGAACAGCACGCTCACGAGCTCCTTGCGCTCATATCTAGATCGAAACAGCGCTCCCAAGATCGGAACATCTCCGAGGTAGGGGATCTTCTTCTCGTCCTCGACGACCCGCTCTGTGATGAGTCCACCGAGGATCACCGCCTGGCCGGGTTTGAGGTAGACCATGGTGTGGGCCTTCCGGATACCCAGCGTGGGCGTCGTGATGGTCTCACCTGTGTTCGTGATGAAGCCCACCTCATTACCCACCTGCTGTGAGGCCTCTACATCGATCTCAAGAGAGATCGTGTTCCCTCCGATCAGGCGCGGGATCGCGAACAAGCGCACACCGACCTCTTGAAAGTCGAGGCTCGCGCTCACTCCACCCGAGTTGGTGATGCTTCCGATCTTGTAGAAGGGAAGCCTCTGGGTGGATTCGATCATTGCCCGCGTCCCTTCTCGGACGGCGACCTTGGGTCGGGAGGTGATCTCGATGTTCTCGTAGCTCGCCATCATCTCGAGCAAGAAGCTGTAGGCCGTCCCATCATGAACAGCGCGCAGCGATGTGAGGAACTCTGGGCCGCCCGTCTGATTGGGAAAGCTCCAATTGAAGCTATCGAAGAGCCCACTCTCAGGCAGCCCCACGATGGGCGTCGACCCATCCACTGGCCCCACGCCGATATCGACGGCCTCTGAGAGAACGTACTCGACGATCTTCGCCTCGATCTCGATCTGCGGTACACCCGCAAACATGACATCAAGGAAGTATTCGAAGTCCCCTAGAGTCTCTCGATCTCCTGTCGCAATGACCCAATCCGCGATCTCCACGCTGGTGCTCTGGTCAGGACCTGTCGCGCGCAAGTTTTGCGAGAGCTGCTCTAGCTCGAAACCTTCCTGGACCTCAGCCCTAAGTGTCCCGAGCGCTTGGGGCCCACTCTCTGGGTCCCATAAGGCAAAGCCTCCATAGTTATCCAGCAGCCAAATCACCTTCACCCCAGTACCAGGACGCACCGAATAGGGCTTAGTGATCAACCCGTTCGGTTCACCGCT
>JAPKBY010000521.1 GCA_028823185.1 Planctomycetota bacterium | reverse complement strand
GTCTTGCCATCTGCTCCTCGGATTTGCAGTGCGCGCAGAAAGGCCCCATGCTTGAATAGCCAAGGGACCACTGGGTGATCAAGGGGTACTCTCGCCTTTAATTCGCGCTCGAGTCCCAGGAGCAGGACCTTGAACATGCCCTTGACCAGTCTGACTGCATTCTCTGCAGCGCCATTGGTCTGAGGATCGTAGGGTACGGACCCTTCATTGACGACAGTCTCGACTCCTGACATCTTCAGGGCCGCTGTTGCTCTCTCCACGAGCAGAGTCAGTGCCGGCTCATTGTCGGCTCGAATGGTTACCTTGGAGTGCCCAAGCCATAGGATGTTCTGGCGCATGCATTCCACTGCATACCCATCCGAATCTACACCCTTCTGTGGCACCCCGTCGGCAAACGGTGTCATGGTACTGCTGCAGTACATGACCAAGACGCGAACTGCTGCGTCACGCTCATCCTCGGAGAGCTCGTTCCTCGCGAAGATCCCATTCTTGGTGACGTACAAGTAGTCACAGGACACCAGCGGAATGGTCCTCGCGACCTCTCTGTCTTTGTGCGCCCACTCGCGGGCGAAGGCTTCTACACACTCAGAACACCATGAGCGGTAGGGGAGATGGCTCACACGGTGCAAGTCGATTTCCTCTTGGGTAGGCATGGGTGGAGCTCTGATGCCCTTGATCTCGCGCACTTCTTCCTCATCAGGTGCGTGAATGGTCTCGGCAGTTAGCTCCTCTCCCGCAGCAGACCTGACGGCCCTATCGCTATGGCCTTGCTGCTGGCTGTCCTCCCCATCTATCGACTTTGCCTCTTCGGTCCCGTCCTCGCCATCTCCCTCTGCAGGTAGAAGGTGGTTAGGTCTGGCGGGTCTTACGGTTCGCTTGGTTAGGGCGCCTGCCTCGTAAAAGGCTCAGGTTGTTTGAGCTTCATGCTCGCCACA
The DNA here is from genome assembly GCA_028823185.1 of Planctomycetota bacterium. Lineage (GTDB taxonomy): Bacteria > Planctomycetota > UBA1135 > UBA1135 > JAKVCE01. The sequence goes on along the minus strand of JAPKBY010000521.1, from coordinate 985 downwards.
TACAACCCATTTGCGCACTTGAACCGAGCGATCGTCTTCTGCTCCTGGTCTAGTATCTGCGCACCATCCTTGGTGAACAGGCAGGCGTAGCCCTGCTCGCATATCTTCGAGACGCTCATCAGGGGCCTGCTGACCTCGGCTATCTGGAAGGTCGACTGCACAGGTGTCTGGGTTCCGTCTCCCGACGGGGCTTCCATGTTCAAGCGAACCTGGCCTTCGTTGGGTATGCGCTGCCCATTTCCTACCACGAAGTTCTGTCCTCGCCGGCTGCCGGGGGACTCTCGGATCGTGTAGCCAGGAGCGTCTTCGGCGTCCATGACATGGTTGCAGCAACCGCTGTCAAGAGCGACTTCGACCTCCGTGTCCTGCCAGCCTTCGACAGGCATTACCTCATCACCATCGTCGACGGTGACTGGAAGTACGTTGTAGGCGCTGTCATCGTCCGGCCGACTCTCGCGGGGTGTTTCAGGTCGTATTGGGCTCATATGGTTTGAGTCGCCGGAACGTGGTGGCTGTTCCACGGGGATGAGGAGGCGCCACGGCATTGGCGGAAGATCGTCCTCTGCGCCGTGACCGGCGGGTGGTCCTGTTACGGCTAACGCCTCAGGCTGGAGCGGTTGCTCCACATCGGCTGTCGCTGGCGGCTTGGATGATGCGGCTGCACCTGGCAGGGGCGGCCATGCCGCTGGTAGCTGGCTCGGGGCACTCTGCGAGAACGGCTGAGGAAACGCTTCGTCATATGCCCTTCTTGCTTGATCCTCGTCAATCTTCATGCGCCGAGCCCTCGCTAGGAACTGGGTCCAATTTCCCTGTTGAGCGATGGTGTACACCTCGCTCATCTCAGTGCGGTCGGCTTTGGCTCCCTTCATGACGCGCTGGAACCTGTTCCACGGGTTCGCTGGCTTGCTGAATAAAGGGACTAAGTCTAGACCGCGGCCGCCGACGCTGCCGCGAAACGGGCTCGTTTCGGTCGCTCGCCGGTCCC
>JAPKBY010000520.1 GCA_028823185.1 Planctomycetota bacterium | reverse complement strand
GCGTAGATGCCCCGGTACCAGGCCTTCTTGTCGAAGAGGGCCAAGGCGAGGGAGTTTCCGTTGTCGCCGACGAGGTCCTCTTGACCTTCAGCGACCTTCAGCTTCAGGATCGACCTGACGGTCTCCTTTGTGATCTCTCGCAGGGAGAGCGCGTCTGAGGACTCAGCCATCAGGCCTCTGTCTCGGTCTCACCGGCTGTGCCCGTGCGGGCGTTGCGATAGAGGATCCAGCCGAGGAAGCCGATGCCACCTAGGGCCGTGACCGTCGAGAGGAAGGCGGGGACAGCGATCTTGCCGGCTTCGCCTGTGCTCGAGAAGACGCTCAAGGACTCTAGGTTGAAGCCGAAGAGAACGGCGACTCCTAAGAGCAGGTCTAGGGCGGCAGCACCTGTGATGAGGCCTGCTGCGGCGAGGATGCCTTCGTTCGTGCGCTCCTTGCGTCCGGTGTCGCGCTCGCGTGCGCGCTCTCCGAAGTAGCGGAACATCGATCCAAAGAGGATGCCGACTCCGAGGTAAGCGGGGAGGTAGATGCCGACAGCGAGGGCCATGGCGGGGAGCTGTAAGCCGCGCTTTCCAGCGAGGATGTCCATCCCGACGGCGACCGCGCCTACGAGCAGTCCGAGCAAGATCGGGGACCAGGGCAGCGACTCTTGGAGGAGGAGGCCGTCTACGAGGGTCGCGAACATCTCACCCTGAGGAGCTACGAGTCGCTCTGTCCCGAGGCCATAAGCCTCATGGGCGACATAGAGTGAGAGCGGGACGAAGATGCAGCCGACGAGCAGTCCGAGGAGCTGCGCTTTGAAGCCCTCGCGCGGCGGGACGCCGCATAGCTGGAGTGTCTTGTAGTCCTGACTGGAGTCATTGGCGGTGCACACCGCGACGCAGGCTCCGACGAGGAGCGCCATGAGCAGCGGGACGTCGTCTACTGATTGACGACCTACGGCGAGGGCCACGAGGCAGAGGACGAGGGTCGTAACGAAGATGGTTCCAGACACCGGTGAGGCTGAGCTGCCGATCTGCAGCGAGAGGATCGCTCCTAGGGTGACCATGAGGAGCGCCATGATGAGGACGGCCGCGATCATGGAGTAGGCGAAGGGCCCAGGGCCGTCCGTCATGAAGAGCCATGTAGTGAGGATCGCAACTCCAGCCCCGATCGCCATGCTGAGGAGGCGCTTGGTGCGGGCGCCGACATCTAGCAAGGACTCGTCAGCTTCTGCGCCGGCAGTGGCCTTGCGCGGCCCCATGAATTTGACGAGGGAGTAAGCCACCGCGACCGTCATGGCGCCGCCGCCGACCCAGCGCATGGAGTTGGAGGGGTATTCACCTGCCAGCGGGCTGGCAGGGTCGATGGAGGCGAGAGCCCAATCTCCTAGGAGCCGCAAGAAAGAGCCTGCGAAGACGAGCAGCGCTGTGGCGAGAGTGAGCAGTCCGCCGATTCCGATGTAGATAGGTGTGAAGGGGAGATCGAGCGTGAAGGAGCGATCACCTAGCTGCTTTGTGTAGATGACGACGTGCTCTTTAGCGAGCGAGGCGTGAGCGAGGAGGGGAGCGAAGAAGCTCGCAGCGAGACCGAGGACGAGCGATATGCCGAGCTTGGGTCGCGCAGAAGACTCTGCCGTCGCTGTAGCGATCATCGTCTCGCAGGCGCGTGCTTCCGGAGCCGGGAGCGTCGGGTCGGTGAGAAACTTGCGCGTCGCTAGACCGACGAAGCCGTAGCCGATCAGCGCGCCAGCGAGGCAGACGATCATCATCGTCGGGATGTCGACGGGCGGGATGGAGAGCCCGTGCTCTGCGAGCAAGCTCTTGGCGTCTTCCCAAGGCATGGTGCGCAGATTGCCGGTGACTCCGAGCGCCTTGAGCGCGTCCTCCGCGCGGGAGAGATGCAGGTGCTGCAAGAGCGGCGCTGGGAAGATCACCCCCGCGA
>JAPKBY010000519.1 GCA_028823185.1 Planctomycetota bacterium | reverse complement strand
GTGGCGATGATGTGACACGCAGCGTCCGGCACGCCGACCTCTTGCGCGAGGCCGACTCCAGTGAAGGGGTGGCGAAGGTATTTTCCGCGACGCGATTGCTTGAGCTCGCCGTCTTCCTTCTCGTACTCAAGGAGCTTGCCGACATCGGCGAGGATCGCGCCGGAGATCAAGATGTCTTGATCAATCGGCATCGCGTCACCCATGAACTCTTTGATCTTCTTTGCGCTGTCTAGCGCGAGGTGAACCACGAGGCGCTTGTGCGCCATGAAGCTCACCTCACAGTCAGGTACGTGGAGAGTGAAGGGCATCTCGAGCAGGTCTTGTGGCTCGAGGGGGCTGCGCTCAAAGGCGAGCATCCAAGTCGCGAGAGTCTTCTCGCGGATGTCTTCGTTCTCGATCCAGTCCAGCTCAGGCCAGAGCTCCATGATTTCTTCGCGTGTCGCCATGGAGGGGAGTATGGCGTGTGAGAGCGGCATAGTCCCGTCTCGGCACGGGGGATTTCCACGTCGCTCTTAGCGGGCTCTTAACGCTGAAAGATGGGCAGCAGGCCCTCAGGCAGGGCCAAGATGAGCGCGTTCGTGGCGGTCGCATAGGTCGCGCCGAAGGACTTCACTTCCGCCAACTCCGGGCTTCTCCAGGCTCCTGAATCATCTTGGCCTCGCAAGAGAGCGGCTCGCTGGCGGGTGAACCAGCCCTCGAAGAGCTGATGCTCAGGGTGCTGCCAATAGGCTTGAGCGAGGTAGAGGTTCTCGTAGAGGGGGTAGCTGGCTCCAAAATTCTCTATGTCTGCGGTCTCACGGGCGGCGAGCTCTCGCTGGATATAGTCGTAGCCGCGCAGGACCTCTTCGCCGGAATAGATCCCCGTGGCGTTTAGCGTCGAGATCGCAGCGGCGGTGAGAGCGACGGACGTCATCTCATGACCGATGGCATATCTGAAGGAACCGTCCTCTGCCTGAGAGCGCCGAACGTAGTCAACAGCCTTCTCGATGACCTCGGCGTTCACCCGCATGCCGGAGTTGCGTGCTGCCCGGAGCGCTTGGACGAGCGCGATGGTCACTGAGCCTTCATGCTGGAGGCTGCGCAGCGGAGAGTAATACCAACCACCTTCGGCACCTTGGCTGACCTCAATCCTATAGATGGCGAGCTTCAACGCGCGCTCGATGCGGCGGCCCCTAGGGCTCTTCGGTGACATCGCGTAGGCCTCTGCGAGCGCCAGCGTGGCGAAGCCGTGACCGTGCATACGCGAGAGCTGGTCTCGACCGTCGGAGATGTAGCCGTAGTTTTTTGATTCAGGGTCTAGGTCTACGCGGCCGAGCAGGTAGTCGATGGCTGAGGCGAGGGGCACGCCATGGGGGCCACGCTCAGGGGTGCTGCCTCCTGCCATCCACGCGAGGGCGGAGAGCGCTGTGATGGCGAGCGGAGCCTCTTGAGTCGCTCCAGTAGCTGGCAGGCTGCCATCAGGTTGTTGAGCTTGCTGTTTGGCGAGCCAGTCGAGGGCGCGCTGGATAGCGGCTCTGCCGGCTCGCGCTTCGGTGGGAGCTTGGCTGAGCGTTAAGTCTTGGCTCTCCTCAAAGCCCTCGTCCTGTCTGGAGCAGGGATATTCGACGACCCCGGCGTCCGCGCGGAGTGCGAGGAGGGCCGTGAAGAAGAGCTTCGCCGTCGGCGTCAAGCTCTAGCGCCCTTCCCGCTCATTTAGCCGGCGATAGTAAGCGTCGATCCATTCGCGATAACGCACAGGCATCTCGCCTGCGTCTTCGCCGCGGAACACGTCCTGATAGTGAACCGGGAGGTCTCCCCAGCGGTCTTTAGCTGAGCCAGCGTTTGATGCCGGTCCGGTCGGATCACTCGGAGGAGCGCTCCCATCTCTGTTCTGTGGGTCCTGATTCGCGCTCGCTTGTCCATCGGTGGGGGTCTGCCCTTGGC
>JAPKBY010000518.1 GCA_028823185.1 Planctomycetota bacterium | reverse complement strand
CCTCGACTTCTGCGCGCTGCTCTCCGGCTACGTCACAGCCCCCGTGGGCTTTGACATCGCGCCCTGAGCGGCTCACGCCCTCAAGGGGTGAAGCTCATCTCAATCCCGTGACTCAAGTTGAAGCCCGAGCCGCAGACGGTGGTACTCGGGTCGCGATACCAGAGCTGATAATAGCGCGTATCACCTTGTTGGACCCCTCCCTTAGCGATGAGGTTCGTCGTCGTATTAGACTCTCCGAAGGCGTCCGAGAAGGCGACCTCCAATCGGATCACCCCGCCGCCAGCGCAGCGCAGGCCGTCACCAAAGAAGGCCCCAGCACCACCATTCAAGGCCTGCTGGCCTTGGAAATAGAGCGCCTGCTGATTCGGGACGAGCTGGCTCGCAGAGAGCATCAAGTTCGCCTGCGCGACGCTCGTCGTGCCGCTATAGCTCAGCTTCGCGCCGACGCCTGTGCCGTTCGCGCAGCCCTCATCTTGACCGCCGCTGTTCCCACACGGGCACGCGGATCCTTGAACGGGGTCTCCTGTGCAGAAGATCCCAGGAGCTGAGGAGGTCCAGCCCAACCAGCGAGCGCCCATATCGGGCATGGATGCGTCAGGGAAGAGACCCCAAAGAGGATCGCCAGCATCTACGCAAGGGCTCTGTGAAGAGAGCGTGTAGTTGATCGTCTCCGCAAAGAGCGGGTCCGATGAGATGTTGTTCGCGCCTGTATAGCTCGTTCCGACACAGCTGCTCTCGACATCCGCGAAGGTGCCGACGTCATAGGGAGGCCCGAAGGCGCCGATGTCGACTCCAGGGTTCCCATACACGATCGAGTTGCGAACGATGATGGTGCCGTTGTTCGCCATCGAGATTCCGCCTTGGTGCCCGAAGAAGTTGTCAGAGCTGTTGTTCGCGACCGTGCAGTGGTTGAAGGTCATCATCCCATAGCCGTCGACGAGCGTCGCGCCGCCTGAGGCCCAAGCGCGGTTGTCGGTGATCACGCAACGCGTCAACTCTACGTGGGTGTAGAGGCCGCTTGAGTTCTGCCCGCCTGAGTAGACGCCGCCTGCGAAGGTGCCTGTGCCCCACGCGTTGTGGGTGATCACGCAGTCCTCCACGGTGAGCTGTGCGCCGTCATTGGCGTGGATCCCGCCGCCGTAATAATCAAAGCCGAATGAGGACGGGAAGGGCGCGCCTGCGCCGTTCGTCAAGGTGAGACCTTTGATCGATGTCCCCGCGGGCTCACTCGTTGACGCGCGTACGACCGTCGTCCCGCTCCCAGAGCCATCCAGAATCGTCAGGCCAGCGCCGGCTGTCCCGATCACCTCAAGCTGCTTACCGTTGAAGTTGATCACCTCAACATAGGTGCCCGGCCCGACGAAGATGCGGTCACCATCGACCGCTAAGTCCATCGCAGCCTGGATGCTCGCCGGAGGATCCACGAAGTGGTCAGAGGCGAAGGCCGAGGAGGCCGTGAGCAGGACTGCGGACAAGAGGAAGATCTGAGGGTTGCGAGCCATATCAATCACCTGAGCGGTTGGAGTGAGAGCGTTTGAGGAGAACCTCCTCTGTGCTCTACCCCCAGTAGCGAGGGCAACCTCTAGAGACCTACTCCAGGCCAGGTCGGACAATCATTGCTTGTTTTTGAGCGCTACCGCTACTGGCCCCGCTAGAGGCCCCGCTAGAGGCCCTAAAACGCCGAGATAGCACAACGCCCAGCAGCTGAGCACACTCAGCAGCTGGGCGATGACTATTGGACTTTGACATCCGCTCTCGTCTCGGGCCCCTCCTTCGAGAGTAGAAATGAAGCTGCGACTTCGCTTACCCGTCCTCGGGACATGGCCCCTCAGCTCAAAGAGGTCCGTTTGTGGCTATCCGAGACAGCCTATCCCGATTTTATTGAGACTTCTTTTATTGGGCGATGTAACGGGCCCGCGCCAAGGGCAA
>JAPKBY010000039.1 GCA_028823185.1 Planctomycetota bacterium | reverse complement strand
GAGGAGTCGCGATAGCGGACGCGCCACCAGACGTCGCGGCAGCCGGGCAGCGCCTCATCGATGAAGACGTCCTCGATCTGTGCGTCCGTGACGTTGTTGAAGCTGTACCAGCCGTCGCCGTTGGGCGGCTTGTACCAGTTCTCGATACGACGCCACTCGTCGACGATGAGGTTCGACCAGACGCCTTGGGTCTCGGTGACTTGGTATTGCGCCTCGAGCAAGGTGTCTCCGTCGGGGTCGTTGAAGGCCGAGCCGACGAGCTCGACGTTGCCAGAGGTCTGGTCGCCGCTCGAGGGATTGGGCGCGAGCGCGACCGGCTTCGTCGGCGGGTTGTTGTAGCGCCGGATCGTGATCTCGTCGCTCAAGCTGTTGTTCTTCGAGACGTATTCATTGCCGCGGCTCAAGCGCCTGAGGCGAAACTCGGGCTCGGCGCCAGCTTCGACATCGATGACGCAGAAGCCCCAGTCGGGCTCTGAGTACTGAAACTCTGGGTAGTCCTCTTGGGGGTACTCGTTCCAGTAGTCTGGGTTTCCCATGCCGGTAGCGACGTTCACCATCAGGTGATTGTGATCTTTGCTCTGGCCGCGGGAGTAGCCGTGGGTGTGACCGAAGAAGTGGACCGAGGGCTTGCCCGTGTCTGTAGAGAATTGCTCAAGCCTCGAGACTATGCTCGAGCTGAAGCCCGACTCTCCAGGGGTCCAGAGCTCGGACTTGTGCGGGTGGTGGAAGATGCAGAAGACGAAGTCGATGCGGTCGTTGTTCGCTGCGTCGTTAAGGACGCCGTCGATCCAGGTGAACTGCTCGGAGGTGCTCGTGTAGCCGTTGGAGTCGAGGCCGATCAGGCGCACGTTCTGGCGATCTGCCCACCAATAGCGCTCCTCGCTGCCGGACTGCGAGTTGTGCGGCAGACGCAGATACTCGTAGTAGAAGTTTGCGTCGGCTTCGTGATTGCCGAGGACGGAGTAGGAGGGGACGAGCTCGTAGAGAGCTTGAGCCTGGGCGAAGTAGTGGTCCTGCCAGTGTGAGTGATTGCTCCCGGTGCTGACGAGGTCGCCGACGTTCAAGACGAAGGCGAGCTCCTCAGCCATGTCCGGCCCGTACTGCTGGTTGGTGTAGGCCATGATCCCATCTTCAATCACCTCGCGGTGCTTCTGGGAGTTGCTTCCGTCGAGCTGGGTGTCGGAGAGCGCAGCGAAGCGCCAAGAGGCCTCGGAGGATTGCAGCGGTGGCGTCTTGAAGTGCTTGACGCTGCTGTACCAGGAGCCGGTGTGAGCCTGATACCAATAGGTCGTGCTCGGGAGCAGCCCCGTGACGTTCACCTGGTGGATGAGGGTGCCGGCGCTCGAGTTGATCGCGCCGCCTGATGTTGTGCTTCCGAGCAGTGGCGTCGTTCCAAACTCCACGACGCTCTCGGTGTTGTTAGGGGTCTCCCAGCAAACCCACATTGAGGTAGGAGATGGATCTTGGAGAAAGGGCCCTGCTTCGATCCCTCCGCCAGCGAAGTGGGATGCCGTCGCGAGGAGCAGCAGGATGAAGAGGGATCCGAAGCGTTTTGTAGACATGAGTTTGACTCGGCGGAGAAAACGGGACCGTCACTCAGTTGCTGTTGAGCTTCAATGCGGCTCAAGCAAGTCATGCCTGGAGCCAGTCTCTGCACATTCATTCTATCCTCACTTCCTTTTCTGTGCTGATGCAAATAGCCCTAGATCGCCCAATCTGGCCCAATACAGGGCCTTTCTGCGTGGAGGGCTCAACGGTCTACTTCACTTCTTCCTTCGCTTCGGTCGGGAGTAGATGATGAGGACAGAATGAAGGTCAGTAGCCCCCATCTCCCGGGAGACCTAAAAGGATCTCTCCTAAAGTCCAGGCTCGCAGCTGCCATATCGCGGCGCGCTCCTGCTGGCTGGGGATGGTTGCCGATGGCGTTGACTGTCCTTCGGATCTTGCTCATCCCGTGCTTTTTGTGGACGGCCTATGGCTGCACTCAACAAGCGGACTCTTCACTCTTAGCTCGCGGGCCTGCGCTGGGGATCTTGTTCGGGATCGGCCTCTCCGACCTCCTCGATGGCTGGCTCGCGCGCAGGTGGGGCTTGGTGACGGAGCTCGGTGCGACCCTAGACGCGATCGCAGATAAGCTCGCTCAGGTGGCTTGCTTGGCCTTCTTTCTCGCCGATCATGAGTCGACCTTTGCACGCGTGCCTTTGGCCTTCTTCGTGCTCATCCTCTCAAGAGATGTGGTCTTGGGCACCGGATATCTAGTGCTCAGGCGCAGAGCCCTTGAAGTGGACAATCAGCATCGATGGCATGGCCGCGTCTCAAGCGCGCTCCTCTTCGCGCTCGTGATGCTCGTGACAGCAGGAGCCAGCGCTGCCTGGCTGAATCTGCTCTTCTTGCTCTCTGCAGGCGTCGTAGGGCTCTCAACAGCTTCCTATGTCAGGGCCGGCTGGGCTTGCTGGCGGGGACGCGAGCGCCAGAGCTGAAGCGCTCCCCGCGTTGGGAGAGCTCGAGCGCTTTCCCCCTTAAGTTCCAGGCTGGTAAACGCCGAAAGGTGTGCATAGCGAGCCTTCCCGGGCTCCTAAGGGGAATTATGAGCAACTCACAGCCTTACGAAGAAAATCAATCAGATGAGTCGACTGATGTCGCTAGTAGGCGCAGAGCGCCGCGGCGGCAGGTCAAGGGCGTAGTCCGCCTTCAGATCAGTGAGCAGGACCTCATCGGGGAGGCGGACAATCTCTCTAAGAGTGGCGTCCTCTTCTTTACGGAGGGCGACCTGAAGGTCGAGCTAGAGATCGATTGCGGCGGTGAGATCATCAAGAAGACTGGATGCGTCGTTCGCTGTGAACGAATCCATGACTCCCGTCGCGGCTGGGCTGTCGAGTTCGACGCTTGAGCTGAGGCTCAGAAGAGCCTTAAGCCACAACCAGGGCAGCGGCCAACTGCAGGCTGAAGAGCGTCCCCACAGGCAGGGCAGAGAGCTGTTTCGGCCTCTAGGTCAATAGCTGTCCCAGCTAGCTCCAGGACCTCTGGGGTGAATTCACCTCCCCATTCGAGGGAGAGGAGCTGTGCGGCAGCAGCCACATCTACGCTCGCGACCGCGAGCGAGAGTTTGGGGCTTCAGCCCGTTCCACAGCCCCCAGGGGGCTGACTGAGCTGAGATTTGATCCCATGACGCCCTAGAAGGCTCTCAATACGGCGCGCTTCATCGGCTGCGCCTTGGAATAGGACGGTAGTGGAGTCGTTCACACTTCTATCCTGCCCCAGGATCTGCTCCCGCGCCAATGAAAGGCTGAGATGAGAGGGGGGAGATTTAGGCCTTAATTAAAGGGGTCCCAAGCATCGTCATCTAGCGAGCTAATCACTAGAATTTCGGCCTTCGTTATAGGGCTAGGTTCGGAGGACTCTTAGATGACGATCTGCGGCGCGTATGGATGCGTGTGCAGTGACCAGCTTTGGGCGAAATGACGGGCTCAAAACTCTCCCTCGACGGCAGCCCAACTCTCAAGCACATGTCCACTCTACGTATCCGACGCGGGCTCAACCTGCCGCTTCCTGGAGCGACCCCCAAGGGGCCGTTCGTGGACCGCATGGGGACCGGGACCGTGGGGATGTTGCCCGGAGAAAGCCACGGCATGAAGACGAAGATGCTCGTGGAAGATGGGCAGGCTGTGAAGATCGGCACGCCTCTTTATTGCGATCGCCGAGACGAGGCAGCGCTCTTCACCTCCCCGGCCGCCGGCCATGTGCTCGCTGTTGTGCGTGGTGCTAGGAGGAAGGTCCTCTCGGTTCAGGTGCAAGCCTCTGGAGCTAATGATCAAGTGAGCTTGGACATTCCGGAGCTCGACAGCGCAGACAAGGGAAAGGTCCGCGCTGCATTGCTCGCCTCAGGGCTCTGGCCGTCACTACGCCGTCGACCCTTTGACCGGGTCGCTCGCTCCGATGAGACGCCCGACGCGATCTTTGTTACGGCATCAGATACACATCCCCAGGCGCCTGCACCTCTTGATGTCTTGGCCGGGCGCGAGGCGGACTTCAGCGCAGGCCTGCGGGTCTTGCGATCACTCACGGAGGGCGCAGTCTATGTCTGCACGCTCGCTGGAGAAGATTGGTCGAGCTTCCTCACAGAGGGCGTCCAACATCAGGCCTTCGCAGGGAAACACCCGGCAGGAAATGCGGGAGTGCACATCAACGCGCTGCGTCCTGTTGGAGCTGCTCGATTCGTTTGGCACATCGGCTATCAAGACCTCGCTGACATCGGTCAGCTCTTTCGGACGAAGTCACTCCCGACGACGCGCGTCGTCGGCATCTCTGGACCCGGCTCAGCAGAGTCGGTCCTCGTCCGCACTCGCCGCGGCGCAGCGCTCGATGAGATCGCTTGCAGCCCCAGCGCGAAGCAGCCGCGCGTGATCGTCGGCTCCGTCCTCGGAGGCCGCGCAGCGGTCGCTGAGGAGGGTTTTCTGGGCCGCTACGCCAATCAGGTGACGATCCTAGAGGACACGACAGAGCGTAAATTCCTCGCGTGGGCCTTCCCCTTCGCTGGCCGTCACAGCGTCTCGAACGCGATCTTGGACAAGCTCTTCAACAGGGAGCTTCTCTTTGACACAGACCTGAACGGCAGCGACCGCGCCATCGTCCCGACTGGGACCTATGAGCGCGTCATGCCGATGGACATCATGGCGACTCAGCTCGTCAAGGCGCTCGCCAGTGGCGACCTCGAGACAGCGGAGAAGCTCGGCGTCATGGAGCTGGCAGAGGAAGACGTCGCGCTCTGCGAATACGTCTGCCCCTCGAAGACGAACATCACTGGACTCCTGCGTGACATGCTCACGCGCATCGAGGTGGAAGGCTAATTATGGCTCCCCTCCGCAAACTCCTCGACAAGATCGCACCGCTCTTTGAAGAGGGCGGCAAGTACGCGAAGCTTTACCCGCTGTACGAAGCAGCTGACAGCTTCCTCTTTACGCCCGGTAAGCGCGCCCAAGGCGCTGTCCATGTCCGTGATGGAATGGACATCAAGCGCCTGATGGTGACGGTCGTCATCGCGCTGCTCCCGTGCACGATCTGGGCGATGGTGAACACGGGCTGGCAGCAGATGGCTGCTGACTCTGCGCACTCAGTCGCCTTCGCTGCGGGACTGAAAGCTTCATGGCAGACAGCGCTCGGGCTCGGTGCCTTGGCTTTCCTCCCGGTCTACGCCGTGACCATCGCAGTGGGCGGGCTCTTTGAGGCGATCTTTGCGACGGTGCGCAAGCACGAGATCAACGAAGGCTTCCTCGTCACGAGCATGCTCTTCCCGCTCATCCTTCCGCCGGACATGCCGCTCTGGATGGTGGGTGTCGGGATCGCCTTTGGCGTAGTCATCGGCAAAGAGGTCTTCGGCGGAACGGGGATGAACGTCCTCAACCCGGCCCTGACGGGACGCATCTTCCTCTTCTTCGCCTATCCCTCTTATATGTCTGGGAGCGTCTGGCGCATCCTCCCGGAAGGTGGGGCCGTTGACGGAGTGACAGGTGCGACCGCGCTCGGCGAGCTCGTTGGCCATGGAGATGTGGCTCAGCTCGGCTACTCCTGGTCAGATTACTTCTGGGGCCTTGTCCCGGGATCGATGGGGGAGACCTCCGCCTTCTGCTGCCTCCTAGGCGCAGCCTTCCTGATCTTCACCAAGGTCGGGAGCTGGCGGATCATGACCTCTTGCGTGCTCGGATTGACCGCCATGACCTTGCTCATGAACGCGCTCTCAGCGGGAGGCTCTACGGAGGCTATTCAAGGCTTCCTCGCCATGGGGCCGGAGTGGCACCTCGTCTTAGGTGGCTTCGCCTTCGGCACGGTCTTCATGGCGACGGATCCTGTCTCAGCAGCGCAGACTGACAGAGGCCGCTGGATCTATGGCTTCCTCATCGGCGCCTTGACTCCCATCGTGCGCGTCATCAACCCCGCATATCCCGAAGGGGTGATGCTGGCGATCATCTTCATGAACGTCTTCGCGCCGACGATCGATTACTACGTCGTCAAAGCGAACATTCGTCGCAGGGAGGCTCGCCTTGGAGTTTAGTAATAAATACATCCTCGGCTTCTCGCTGGCGCTGTGCCTAGTGTCTTCGCTGGTGGTCTCTACTGTGCACGTCAACGTGCGTGAGAAGCAGATAGAGAACGCTGCAGCCGATCAGAAATCACAGGTCCTGCAGGTCGCGGGCCTCCTGGCAGCTGGTGAGAAACTAGAGAGCGAAGAGATCGACGCCTACTTTGAGGAGATCGAGATCCTCATTGTGAACCGCGTGAGCGGAGAGATCATCGAAGGGGCCGATGCTGACGTGGATTCACGCAGCGCAGCCAAGACCACTGCCGGGGGTAGCGATGCTCCCGAAGTTCACGCTAAGGCGACCGGGGTCAAGCGCCTCGCTAATGAACTCAGGGCTTATCGAATCCAAGTAGAGGGGCATGAGTGCCTCGTCTTAGAGATCTCTGGAAACGGGCTCTGGTCGACCCTGCTCGGTTATATCGCGCTCTCGCCTGACACCTTAGAAGTACGCGGGATCACCTATTACTCGCACAAAGAGACGCCTGGTCTCGGTGGTGAGGTGGACAACCCCAGATGGAAAGCTCAGTGGCCCGGTAAGCGCGCGCTCAACGCCGACGGTGATGTCCTCATCGAGGTCATCAAGGGCAAGGCAAAGGATAAGGACCGCCAAGTGGACGGCCTGAGCGGGGCGACGATCACGACGCGCGGGGTCAACAATATGCTCAAGCTCTGGTTGGGCGAGCACGGCTATGGCCCGTTCTTGGCGAAGCAGCGAGGTGCGCTCTGATGAATAAGGCGACGAAGGCGATCCTCGTAGACCCGCTCCACGTAAAGAACCCGATCACCTTGCAGGTGCTCGGCATCTGCTCTGCCTTGGCTGTGACCACAAAGGTCGAGACCTCGCTCGTGATGAGCGCGGCGCTCACCTTCGTGCTCGTGCTCTCGAACTTCTCGATCTCCGTTCTCCGGAACAAGATCCCGGGCAGCGTTCGAATCATCACACAGCTCTCGATCATCGCCTCGCTCGTGATCGTCGCTGATCAGATCCTCCAGGCCTACTTCTACGATGTCTCGAAAGAGCTCACGGTCTTCGTCGGCTTGATCATCACGAACTGCATCGTGATGGGGCGCGCTGAGGCCTTCGCTATGGCGAACCCGCCGGGCAAGTCAGCGCTCGATGGCCTCTCGAACGCGATCGGATACTCATGGATCCTCATCGTCGTGGGGCTCTTTAGAGAGCTGCTCGGATCAGGAGAGATCCTCGGTCGGACGGTCTTCGCGACCACAGCAGAGGGCGGCTGGTATGTGCCCAATGGCTTGATGGTGCTCTCTCCGAGCGCCTTCTTCATCATCGGAATGATCATCTGGGTGCAGCGCACCTTGACGCCTGACATGAACGAGGAGGCCTGAGCTATGGATCTCGTCAACCTCGCGCTCAAGTCGATCTTCGTCGAGAACATGGCGCTCGCCTTCTTCCTCGGCATGTGCTCCTTCTTGGCAGTGTCCAAGAAGGTGGAGACCGCGATGGGCCTCGGCCTGGCCGTGATCTTCGTGCTCGGGATCACCTGCCCGATCAACAACCTCGTCTACACCTACCTCCTTAAGCCTGGCGCGATGACCTGGGTCGGGATCGAGGGGGCAGAGAACGTCGACCTCTCCTTCCTTGGCTTCATCCTCTACATCGGGACCATCGCCGCGGTGGTTCAGATCGTCGAGATGGCCATCGATAAGTTCTCACCGAGCCTCTACGCGGCCTTGGGCGTCTTTCTCCCGCTGATCGCGGTGAACTGCGCGATCCTCGGCGCCTCGCTCTTCATGGTGCAGCGCGAATACAACCTCGCTGAGTCGACCGTCTATGGCGTCGGCTCCGGGATCGGCTGGTGGATGGCGATCGTCGCCCTCGCTGCGATCCGTGAGCGCATGAAGTACTCGAACGTCCCGCCTGCGCTGCGCGGGCTCGGGATCACCTTCATCGTCACTGGCTTGATGGCGCTCGGCTTTCAGATCTTTGGGGGCATCCAGCTGTGAGCTCCCTCGCGTTCATTCAAGAGCAGGCCCCCGACCCTACGATCCTCCTCGCGGTCGGTATGTTCACGGTCGTGCTCCTCGCGATGGTGGTGATCTTGCTCGTCGCTAAGTCCAAGCTCGTCGCGAGCGGCAAGGTTAGGGTCGTCATCAATGGTGACGAGAGCGGCGCCTTAGAGGTCGCTGCTGGAAGCACGCTGCTCTCGACGCTCTCGGAGCAGAAGATCTTCGTCCCCTCAGCTTGTGGTGGAGGCGGCACCTGCGCCCAGTGCCTCGTTCATGTGGACGAAGGCGGAGGAGAGCTGCTCCCGACTGAAGAGGGGCACATCAACCGCGGCATGGCCAAAGAGGGCTGCCGGCTCGCCTGCCAGATCAAGGTCAAGGGTGACCTCAAGATCCGCGTCCCTGAGTCCGTCTTCAATGTACGGAAGTGGGAGTGCGAGGTCGTCTCGAATGAGAACGTCGCGACCTTCATCAAGGAGTTCGTCGTCCGCTTGCCTAAGGGCGAGAAGATCGACTTCACCTCCGGTGATTACGTTCAGATCGAGATCCCTCCCTTTGATTGCTCTTACAAGAGCTATGAGGTCCAAGACGAGTACAGGGGTGATTGGGATCGTTTTGATCTCTGGCGCTATCAGGCCTCGAATGATGAGACCCTCGAGCGGGCCTACTCGATGGCGAACTATCCGGAAGAGGGCGAGGACCTAGTGATGCTGAATGTTCGCATCGCCTCTCCGCCGCCGCGTGCTCCAGAGGGGACGCCGCCGGGCAAAGGCTCAAGCTATATGTTCGACCGCAAGCCGGGCGATAAGGTGATCATCTCCGGCCCCTTCGGAGAGTTCCACATCAACGAAGAGTCCAAGGCTGAGATGATCTTCATCGGCGGTGGAGCAGGCATGGCTCCGCTGCGCAGCCACATCATGCGTAAGCTCACGACGGATAAGACGAGCCGCAAGGTCTCCTATTGGTATGGCGCACGAAGCGCTCGCGAGATGTTCTACACCGAGGACTTTGACAAGCTCGCAGAGGAGTTTTCGAACTTCGACTGGAACGTAGCCCTCTCAGAGCCTCAACCCGAGGACAACTGGACCGGGTACACGGGCTTCATCCACCAGGTCGCCCTAGATAACTACCTCTCGGCTCATCCGGCTCCGGAGGAGTGCGAGTACTACCTCTGCGGTCCTCCGATGATGAACTCGGCGGTCTTGAAGATGCTCGATGACCTCGGGGTCGAGCCTGAAAATATCCGCCTCGACGACTTCGGCGGCTGAGGGGCCAGCTCGTATGCGCTAACATCGCGCGCATGCATAAGCTCCTCGCTCTTCTCCTCTGTTGCCTCGCAGCTGCCTGCGCAGAGGGTGAGCAGAACTTCACCGTCTTCGGGGAGACGATGGGGACGAGCTGGCGGCTTCAGATCCCCTTGGGGACTGATGGAGAGGTCGCCTACCGCGTCGTTCAAGCGGAGGTGGATCACATCGAAGAGTTGATGTCTCC
>JAPKBY010000517.1 GCA_028823185.1 Planctomycetota bacterium | reverse complement strand
CCGAGGAGCCAGCCCTTCTCGAAGCCGCCGTTGTCCTGCATGGCGGTGATGATCGCGCCCCACTTCAGGGGCTTGTCGATCGTGACCCAGGTCTCCGCGCTGAACACCTTCTTGGGGAGCGCGCTTGATGAGACGCCGGCATCGATGACCGCGCGGTGCGCGCCGCTGGAGAACATGAGCGCGCCAGGGCCCGCCGAGTCGGACACGCGGGCGCCGCCCTCTAGCCTGAGCGGGTTCTTTCCTCGGAGGTCTTTGACCTCACCTGCCTCAACCTCTTCGGAGCGGAACTTCCAGCTAGCGAAGACCTCGTTCGGCTTAGGATCTTGGAGAGGTGCGCAAGTGAGCGCGATGATTGCGAGAGTGATCATTGACCTGTCTCCTCTTGGCTGGGGTTGCCGAAGCAGTGAATCGCTCCGGTGTCTGTGCTCACATAGAGTCGGCCGTCATCGGCAGCGAGCCCATAGGCGCGCCCGTCTACAGGCGCCGTCCACACCTTGGTGCCGTCCTTGGCTGAGTAGGCTGTGATGTGGTCTTCGCCACCTGCGATGAGTGTGTCTCCAGCCAGAATCACGTCGAGCGGCTCGTCGCATACGCGACGCCAGAGGATGCACTCGCGAACTTTGACCTCTATCACGCCGAGGCGTTCACCGCTCTTGGCTAGCTCCTTCTCGGCCTTGCTCTTCTCTGAGCCGCTAAGGTTGGGGAGTGAGGCTGAGAGCGTCGCTCTGCGGGCGTTCAATTGGGTCCGCTCATTCGTTAGCGCCAGGAACTCTTCGCGTTTCAAAGCCGATAGTTCTGTGGTGGTGTGTAGATAGCTGACTCCGCGAGTGATGATCATGTGCTGGCCAGCGAAGCTCGCGACCTGAGCGCCGCTCTCATTGGCCTCTGTCATCGCGCCGGTTTTTCCGGGGCCGAAGACGAGGTCATCATTAGTCACGATGGCGAAGGTCCCGCTGTTTCCGCCGAGTTGCCTCAGGCGCTTGCCGTCGCGTCGATCAAATACATAAGGGGTCGAGCGGCTCGCGGGCACGAAGAGGTGGTTCTTGCTCGCGAGGAGATAGCCTTGCGGGGCCATGTCTTTATAAGAGTTCTTCCAGACCGTTTTGCCGTCCGAGACCTTGAGGGCAGCGACATAAGAGGTCTCCGAGGGGAAGAGGCCTGCAGTGACGTAGGCGACGCCGCTTGAGACGACGACTCCGGTACGCACTGGCCAGAGCGAGATCATTCGTCCATTTCCAGGGACGCGCTGGTCATCGGGCGCGATGCGCTCCTTCCAGACCAGCTCTCCATTCGACGCACGCAGGCAGTAGACGATGCCGTCATCTGAGCCCGCGATGAGCTTGTTGCCCACGATGGTCGGTGTGAAGCGGACAGGCGCCTCTGTGTAGTGAGACCAGAGCTCCTCACCCGTCGCCGCGTCGAGGCAGTGGATCTGTTCATCGGCGGAGGAGCCGAAGAAGACGCGTCCATCAGCGATGGAGACGTAGAAGGCGCGATCGAACCAGAGCCTCGGGGAGAGGTTCATGATTTTGCTGTAGAGGTCGTGTCTCGCTGGGCCGGGCCATGCGTTCTGCGGCCGGCCAGAGCTCGCGTGGACCCACTCTTCGGTGAGGGGGAAGGAGAGCTTGCGAGGGCTCGCCCCTGTGCGGGCCGCGTCGCCGCGAAAGGTGGGCCAGTCGCTTCCACCAAGAGTCGCTGCAGCTAGGAGAAGGGTGAGATGAAGCATGAGGGGTTAAGAGTTTTGGAGGGAGCCGTCGCGTAGCCACAGGGTACGCGCTGCTCTGGATTCTGGGGTCAGCGAGTGGGTGGCCATGAGGACAGCGCCCCCATTTGCGGCGTAATCGCAGAGGAGGTCGAGGATGAGCTGCGCAGAGTCAGGGTCGAGGTTCCCTGTGGGCTCGTCTGCGAGGACGAGGCTGGGGCGGTTGAAGA
>JAPKBY010000516.1 GCA_028823185.1 Planctomycetota bacterium | reverse complement strand
GCGGCGCAGGTTGTGCGAACAGCGCTGGCGCTGGCGCGACGCTCTCTCGCAGCGGTGACGCGAGCGTCTCTTCCTCAACTCTCGTCTTAGAGTCCGCGGGACTCATCTCCGGGCAGCCGGGGCTCTACTTTCAGGGCAATAACGCGATCAACGCTGGGGGTGGGAACACCTTCGGCGACGGACTCCGCTGCGCTGGAGGAAGCGTGATTCGCCTTCAAGTTAGGGCGGCTAGCGGCGCAGGAGCCTCTAGCACGACGGCCAACATCGCGACAAAGGGCGCTGTCTCTGTCGGGGATGTCCGCCGCTATCAGCTCTGGTATCGAGATCCTAGCGCCTCTCCTTGTGGCTCTGGTTACAACCTGACGAACGGAGTCGAGGTCACCTGGGGGGCATGAGCCCGCTCATTGGCTTGAGTGGCTGTTGACCGCAGCCGGTGTGCCGCCGAGGTCTCTTGAGGCGCCCCATGAGTCAGCTTCAGCGTTATCGCTGTCAGCTTCTTTGAGCTCGAGGCTGCGCCCGGTTCCATCTGTTTCCAAAGGCCAGGGCGAGTGATCTGTGTAGTGAACCTCGTCTATCAGGTTCCCGTTCGCATCCATGATGCGGACGCTGTCCGCTGAGTTGGAGAGGCCAAAGCCGAAGGGGCCTAACGCAGGCGTCAACGGCTCGTGCGTGCTGAACTTGATGAGGTCGCGCGCGATCACAATCGGAGTTGCTGGGGCGAGGTTGGTGCCTTGAGGGATGGTGTAGGAGTGCGCGGGGTCGTCGTCTGTGAGCGTCCAACCTGAGATGTCAAGGTGAGCTGCGCCGGGGTTTTGCAGCTCTATCCAGTCGCCAGTGTCATGGTCACCGCTCGCGTGATATTGAATCTCTGAGATGACCGCTTGACCGGATCCAGTCGGGCCATGCTGGAAGATCGCGGTGAGTGAGATGTCCGCGAGGGGGTCGATCGTTCGCTCCGCTGAGGTCGTGCCATCGGCCCAGCCGGCAAAGGAGAAGCCGGGGCGTGTGCGAGCTCTAAGGGTCACAGGGTTTCCTTTGAAGTAGGTCCCGGTGAACGCTCCCGCGGTCTCGTGCGCGGTCAGTGTGATGCACCCCGAGTTAGGAGGGTAGACATCGAGGCTCAACGAGTAAGTGGCTCCGCTGAGGCCAAAGTGTGTCGCGAGGTGCTGGCGAACGTAGAGCGGACGTTGCGAGAGGAAGTGATCAATCTCCTGAATGTCTGTGACCCAGTTGTGCGAGCTTTGCCCCCAGCGCTCTAAGTGCCGGGGAACTTCATCTGCGATCTTTGAGCTGAGCTCTTGGAGTGTTGCTGTCGATTGAGCCGGCGCGAGGTTCGTGTTTAGCAGATCCGCGTATCGGTTGACGAACTCCTGGTTGAACTGCGGGCTAGAGCGCAAGTGCTGAAGGATGTCCGTGATCTGGTGGGAGCCACTAAACACCACGTCGATTCGATTGGCTGTGTAGCTTGTGCCCCATGCTCCGAGGGAGCCGTCGAAGTCATATTGGAACCAGCGCCACTTGCCGCCGATGTGTTGGGGTGACCAGAACTTGACGTTGTTGTGAGGCCAGTCTTCGTTTGCCAAGAAGTCTTGTGCGATCGCGTAGTTTGAGAGCTCTGCGATGTCGAGGACGCTGGAGACTGCTGCATAGGTCGAAGGGTCACTCAGGTCGTGATCGTCTAGGTAGTCGACGAGAGAGAAGAAGCTCTCGTTGCTCCCTTCGTGGACTTCCCATCCAGCGAGCTCAAGGAGGTCCATAGCGTGAGGGTCGGCGTCATGATGTGCTGCTGGATATTCCTTGTCGTGGCGTTCACGGAGGTTTTGTATTCCCCAATATTCACCGTTGATGTAGGTCGCGACCGCTCTGTAGCCGGAGACGTCCAAGTCTTCTCTCTTCATGATCTCTGCGCAGAGGCCGTCTCTTAGCATCGCGCGGTTGAAGTCCTGGC
>JAPKBY010000515.1 GCA_028823185.1 Planctomycetota bacterium | reverse complement strand
GCCTGGATGATGTTCACGACGAACGCGAGCACAGGGAAGAAGATGGCGAAGAGGAAGATGGTCTTCAGGTTCGCGTCAAAGTAGCGACCTAGGTATTTGTCGAAGCGGGTCGAGACGCGTCCTTCTCGTCGGAAGATTTGGACGACACGGATGCCTGAGAGGACCTCTTGGAAGTAGCCGTTCTTCGCTGCGAGATGAGCTCTGACCGTTCGATAGGCTCGCCTCGCTCCGCCCCGGAACACGATGCTGATGACGATCATCAACGGGGTGAGCGTGATGACGACCCCCGCTAGGAGAGGGTCAATCGTGAAGAGCAGCCCGAGCGTGATCAGGATCTTCACCGCATCGAAGAGGAGCACCACCAGCCCAGAGGTGAAGAGTTCGTTGAGGTTCTCGACATCTGTGGTGACGCGAGTCACGAGCGAGCCGGTCGGCGTCGCGTCAAAGAAGCTGAGGTCCAAGCGGTGCATGTGCCGGAAGAGGCGCGTCCGCAGGTCGTGGATGACGAGCTGTCCGGTGCGCATGAGCTGAGCCGTCTGCAGATAGTAGAAGCCCATGTTCGCGACGACGACGATCATGTAGATCCCTATCCACTGGAGGAAAGGGAACATGTCTGCCTCGAGACCTGCCCCGCGCGCCTCGATAGCAGCAGCGAGCGGGCCGTCGATGGCCTTCTTCCAGATCCAAGGACCGAGCAGTGCGCATGCGAAGACGCCAGCGAGCGCGCCGAGGCTCTTTAGGAACTCGCGCGAGTGAGGACGCGCGAAGCTAACGAGCCTCCGCAAGAGGCTCCCATCCCAACCCTTGTGGGCGACGATGTCAGGGTCTAAATAGTCGTCGCTCATAGCTCCCCCAAGGCCTCTTCGGCTTGTTGGCGCTTCCAGGTCTCTTGGTACCAGCCTGGACGCTGCGTGAGCTCTGTGTGAGTGCCTCTGTCGGAGATGGTCCCTTCCTTCGAGAGGACGAGGACTTGGTCGGCGTGGGAGACGGTCGAGAGTCGGTGGGCAGCGACTAGGACAGTGCGCTCGCTGCCCGCGTCTCGGAGACCGCTCAAGAGCTCGCCCTCTGTCTCGGTGTCGACCGCGCTGAGGCAGTCGTCAAGGATGAGAATGCGCGCGTCACGAGCGAGCGCACGCGCGATACAGGTGCGTTGTCGCTGGCCTCCAGAGAGAGTGACGCCGCGCTCACCGATCATCTCATCGAGGCCGTTCGGGAATGCCGCGACCTCCGCGGTCATGCAAGCTGTCTCGACTAGCGCTAGGAGCTCTTCATCACTCTGTGGCTCATCTGCTCCGAAGAGCAGATTGTTTCGGTAGGTGTCAGAGAAGAGGAAGCTGTCTTGAGGGACATAGGAGAGCGCGCTGCGGAGCTCCTCCAGCTTTACATCTCTCACGCCGACGCCATCGAGCTTGATTTCGCCCCCGGTCGTGTCGTGCAGCCTCCCGATGAGCCCGAGCAGCGTGGTCTTTCCACACCCGGTGGGCCCGACGATTCCGGTCGTGCTTCCGGCAGGAACGTTGAGGTCGATAGATGAGAGCGTCGCTATCTCTGCGCCCTCATGTTGGAAGCAGACTCCGTTGAGCTGGATCTCTCCGCGAAGCTCGCCTAGAGAGACAGGCTCTGCCGGCTCCTTGATCTCACTCTCAGCGTCGAGGAGCTCGCTGACGCGCTTCGCGCTCGCGACCGCGCGCGGATAGATCCCAGCCATCCATCCCAGCGCGATGATTGGCCAGAAGACTTTGATCACGAGATCGATGAAGAGGAAGAGGTCTCCTTCCTTGAAATCTCCGGCGAGGAGTCCATATCCACCGAGGATGAGGATCACCGCGAAGCAGAGGTCGTTAGCTACGTGGATGATCGCTGATTGGAAACCGCGCCAGCGCGAGAGAACGATCTGGTTGTCACGGTTTGAAGCTGAGTCAACGGCGAAGCGATCGGAGCGCTCCTCTTCTCG
>JAPKBY010000514.1 GCA_028823185.1 Planctomycetota bacterium | reverse complement strand
AACACATCTGGTTTTGGTCCAGACATTTCAGGTTCAAGTCCTGGCGGGGTAACCACTCACTATAGCTTGGGTAGTTTGCGATTGATCGGCCGTGTGCCGTTCATCGCTTGGGCTCTCTAGCACCTAGGCTTGCCTTGATCTCTCTTCCCTAAATGCCTTCAGAGGTGTCTATGAATCGTGCCTTGGCTTTCGTCTTAGCTGTGTTCTCGCTCGCCTTGATGATTCCGCTTCAAGAGGCGTCGTCCGCAGAGTCCAGAGAGAGTCCGAGTGCGCTCTGCCAGTTCTCGCTCACTGGTCTCGTGTCGGAGAACTCCCCTAGGGTCTCGATCAGTGTCACGTATGGCCGTCAGGTCGACGAGCTTCGGGAGACCACTCTCGTGGCGCAGTTTCATGCGGGAACAAAAGCAGGTGATGTGCTGGCGCTCTTAGCTGATCGCTTAGAGCGATCAGGGGCGAAGATCACTCGACCTACGCACAGCTCTAATTTGGCCTCACTCTTTGTGGAGGATGTCGTCAGCGTTCGAATCGAAGAGACAGGTGGTCTCTATCCAACGGTCACCTTCTGTGATCGTCCCCTCGGAGTCTTGAGCTTGAAGCCTACGAGATCTGATCGAGTCGGAGGGGAGCTTAAGATCACAGGCCTCTTGGTCGATTCGGATGGCAAATCGCGTGAGCTCAAGAAGCTCGAGGTTGAAGTTTTCAGAGCAGACACCGGGCACACCATCTGCAAGCGCCTCTACGACGCATCTCTGTATGAAGGCTGGTTACCATTCCGGGCTCAGACAGATCAGTGGAGCCCGAATAGGCGCAAAGACTCGAAGGTGATGGAGTCGACGGAGATCAGCTTCTCCGCGAAGGGGTGGGCTCTAGAGCTCACCGCCGGCTGAAGGCTAGATCTCAGTAGCCGAGGCTCTTGAGGATCCGCAAGGTCTCGGGGTCTTTGAGCTCGAGGCTGTCGCGGCGAGCTTGGAGCTCACGGGCGAGCTCGCCGAAGTGAACATCTCCAGCGCAGAAGGCGAGGAGCTCTGCGCGGAGCCGATCCAAAGGAGCATCCAGCGGGGGGGCGCTCGCTAGATTCCGAGCCTCCCGCGGATCTAGTGAGAGGTCGTAGAGCTCTTCGGACAAGACGGTCAGTTTGCTGGCTCCCTCATCTCTCGTCTTGAGGAAGGCGTAGCGTCGGATGTATTTCCAATCGCCGAGGCGGACAGCTTTTGACTGGATCGCGCGCTGCAACTCCTCACGGTCCACCTTCTCTGAGAAGACTGGGCGTCCGCTCGGGATGTCCTCGAGCAAGAGCGGAACGAAGGACTCACCCGCCGCGCTCTCCGCTGAATTGGGCGGGAGTGGTTTCCACGAGAGGAGCTCCAAGAGCGTCGGCGCGAGGTCGGCCAATGAGACGTCTCCGCTGCGAACGCCGGGAGCGGGTCGATCTTCAAAGTTGTCTGGAAGCCGGATGAGGAGGGGGACCCTGCAGGTGGCCTCGTAGGTGTGCCGTCCGTGCTCGAACCAGTAGTTGTGCTCACCGAGGCTCTCTCCGTGATCGGCGACGACGATGATGAGGGTGTCTTCGAGCGCACCTGCTGCCCTGAGCTCGTCAAAGAGGCGGCCGAGCTCTGCATCGACGAAGCTGATCTCGCCGTCGTAGCGGTCACGGACTCTGGCCGCGTCGATCATCTCATCCCCTAGGTGGTCTGTCGGGATCAGGTTGTATTGACCAAGCCATGGCTCTGTGACCGCTCCTGCCTCCTTCTCGGGCTCAAGGGGGACCGCTAGGCTCTTTGCGCTGCGGAAGCGGTCATGTTCCGCTGGCGGGGCGTAGAGACCGTGCGGGTCCATGTAGTGCGCCCAGAGGAACCATGGCTGCCCATCGTCTGCGATCGACTCATTGGGGCCAGCGCCGTCTGCGGAGGGAGGCGCGAGCTTGAGTGCGCTGAGGACTCCGTCTGTGACTGAGT
>JAPKBY010000513.1 GCA_028823185.1 Planctomycetota bacterium | reverse complement strand
GAGATCATCTATGAGGACATTTATGTCCGAGACATCGGCGGAGGGATCATTCGCTTGGAGGAGTACTACCCCAGCGATGGCGTGAGCTCGCCGAAGGTCAACGGGCTCGAGGCGACCGTAAAGCGAGATGGGAAGTGGATCACCGTGCTCGCTGATCGAATGACTTACGAGGAGCGTGATGGCCTGACAGCTTGGTGGCTCGAGGGTGGAGAGCGCTATGAGGTCGGCGAGGAGGAGCAGCGCACATCTCTTGCTCGGCTAGAGGGCTTTGAGCTCTCAGGTGATCTTCCGCTCTCTTATCAACGCGCGCGTGAGAACCCGCTCGACCTCTCCATCAGTGAGACGATCATGTTGGCTGAGCGCGATCCAGAGAATGTCATTTACCAGACCTTGCTTCACTACCACCTGACCTTCCCGCTCGCCTGTATCGTGCTCTTGCTCGTTGGGTTGCCATTTCAACTGCGACTCGATCGTGGAGGAGGCGCGGACGGTCTCATTCGCGGGCTCCTCCTCTGCGTCTTCTATTTCGCCGCCGATTTCGGATGTCGAAATTTCGGGCTCCAGGGTGCTCTAGACCCTCTCCTCGCTAGCTGGCTCCCACTCTTGACCTTCGGCAGCCTCGGGGTCGCGCTCTACGATGGCATCCAAAGCTAGAGCCTCTGAGGGCTCTCTTGGCGTCTCTAGGCCTCGACGCTACTGTGCTCTGGATTCCTGGGAAGGAAGCTCGCCGCTCGGCGTCAATAACCCAGCAAGGAACTCTATGCGCTCACATCTCTTCGCCCTCCTAGCCGCCGCGGCTCTCACCTCTTGCTCTTCGACAGATGTCGAGCAGGACTCTGGCCCCTCTGTATCCAGTCTCATTGCCGCGACGAGGTATGAAGAGGCGCTTAGAGTCTCTGCTGATCGGCTGAAGAGAGTGCCCAGTCAAGCCAACCGCCGCGAGCAGAAGAGGGCGACGATCGCTTGGCTCATGAATCAAGGCAGGGACCTGACCTTCGCAGACAAGGACTTTGAGGCGCTGTTGACCTTTGAGCAGGCGCTGCTCTTGGACCCGAAGTCGGAGGTCGCGTTGACTTGGATCGGTAAGACTCGAGGAAAGATGGCGACGTCCAGCTTTGACTTGGGGATGGAGCTCCATGCGAGCGAAGGCTACGCCGGGGCTATGGAGCATTACGCCGAAGCTCTCGAGATGAACCCATACCACGACGGGGCGAGGCGCGGTCTAGAGCTCGCGAAACGACAGAGCGCATATCGAACGGGCCTCGCAAAGGACTACTACGTAGACGGGGTCAGGGCGCTCAGTGATTATTGGCTAGAGCAGGCGAAGTCTCGCTTTGGTTACACGCGCAAATACATCCCCGAGCATGAGAGAGCCTTAAATCGCGAAGGGAAGGTCGCAGGGATGTTGGCGGGGCAGCGCATGACATTGGGAGATGTCTACATTGAGAGCGGTCTCTTCGCTGCAGCCCGAAATGAATACAGGCTGGCTCAGATCCTTGACGCTTCGGTAGTAGGCGTCGATGAGAAGTTGAAGTTGGCAAGACTTGAGGCCAGAGCTGGAGAGCTCTTGCTCGAAGCTGAGATGTTCGTCTTCAAGGGTGACTTTGATGCTGCGCTCACCTCCTTGGTTGAAGGTGAGGAGCTGACACAGCATCAGTTAGAGAAGTTTGAGGCCGTGCGCTCTTCGGTCGACGGAGAACGGAACCGGATCCTTTATCAGCGAGCCCTAGCGCTAGAGCACGACTATCTCTACCAGGGTGCCATTGTCGTTTACGACGAGCTCATGGCTCGTGTCGACTACTACGAGGACTCTCGCGCACGGCGAGACACCTTGATGGACTATGTCTCTAACGCTGGTCGCCTCTACGCAGAGGCCGGATCATGCGGTGATTCTGAAGAGGAGTTCTCACTCTTACGGCAGATCGAGATCTTCTGGCCTGAATACCTCGACATCCAAGAGCGTAT
>JAPKBY010000512.1 GCA_028823185.1 Planctomycetota bacterium | reverse complement strand
TTTGATCGACCATCTCGTCGGTGTAACCCTTGCGGTAGACGCGCATCCGCACGTCTTCGTTTCCTGACTCCAAGCCAAACTGAACGGAGGCGCATCCCGCCCTCTTCAAGAGCAGGATCTCTTCCTCAT
Source organism: Planctomycetota bacterium (assembly GCA_028823185.1). Taxonomy (GTDB): domain Bacteria; phylum Planctomycetota; class UBA1135; order UBA1135; genus JAKVCE01. The sequence continues at coordinate 1,843 of JAPKBY010000512.1, read as the reverse complement.
CGAGGTAGTTGATGTTGATGTTGCACGCGAAAGGAAGGCCTACCTCTTTGGGCCATTTATCAGCGAACTCTTCAAGCCATCCACGCCGCATGTTCAACGCAGCGTCGCCAAAGTTCACCATCCGGAACTGCGGATACCGCGCGCGGATGTCTGTCATCTCATCGCAGAGATAGTCCACCGACTTTGTGCGATTGAAGGTCTCACCAGGAGCGCCGCTGACCCACTCTCTCTTCATGCGAGGGACGGTGCAGTATGTGCAGTTGTTCTGACACCCCCTGCTGGCGTGCACCTGCATGACGCGTTTCTCCCTGAGGAAGGGGTACTTGTAGAAGAGGTCTACATCAGGAAAAGGCAGCGTGTCTAAGTTCTGAATCGAAGGCCTGATCGGGTGGACCGTCGCGAGACCGTCGGAGAGCCGCCCAACGTTTGGGATCTCTGCTATCGAGCGCGCACCTGCCCATGCCTCAACGAGATCGAGCATCGCGTACTCGGCCTCACCCTTCGTGATCGCGTCGACATACTCCTCGTCGTAGAGGTTCTCATAGTCGAAGGATGGGTGCGGACCGCCCATGACGACCTTGAGATGAGGAAGTTCTTTGCGCCACTCCAAGACGTGCGGACGCGCCCAATCCTCTTGTCCCGTGGTCGCATAGATCCCGATCACGTCCGGGCGCCACCTCGCCACTGTCCCGCTAAAATCAGACTCCTCACTGGTGATGAAGCAGTCTGCCTCATGCCCAGCGGCCTTCAAGACGCTTGAGAGCACCTTGACGCCCTCAAACTCGTGACAGGTTGTGACTATAAATGCGACGCGGGCCATAGCTCGATCCTATTCGACGTGGGCCAAGTCTGGTTGTTCCAATCGATTCCTGCCCCAAATCGGTGTGAAGTTCACAGAAACCAGAGAGAGGCAGGCCGCGGCCCGCGGATTACCGGCAGAGTGGTGGTTGACACATCGGCCCGTTGAGGATTCTCTCAAGGGCCGCCCTCAATATGATCCGAACACCGAAGACCGTCCTGGTGCAGACGCACCACCCGTACACAGAGCTGACTCATGTGCATCCCCTCGGGATCATGAGCCTCGCAGCCTCTGCGCGAGCTCACGGCCACGGGAACCAACACATCCTCGACATGAAGGTCGAGCGCTGGACAGTCAGTGAAGCAGCCGATGCCTTGGTCGAGCTGAACCCAGACGTCATCGGTCTCTCAGCCATGACCTATGAAGCGGGCTGCATGCACGAGGTGGCGAGAGAGGTGAAGCGACGTCTCCCGGATGTTCTGATCGTCTGTGGGGGTCCTCACCCGAGCGTGGCGGCCGATGACGTGATGGCTGACCCTGCGGTCGACTTTGTGATCCGTGGTGAGGGCGAGCAGACCTTCTGCGATCTCTTAGATGGCATCCGAGACGGCAAGAAAGATTTCTCAGGCTGTGAAGGACTTCACTGGCGAGACACCGAGGGCAAGGTCCGCATAGAGCTGGATCGCGCTGCTCCTAAGCACCTCGATGAGCTCCCCCTCCCGGCCTGGGATCTCATTGATCACGAGAAGTATCGATCCATCCCACGCGGTGGAGTCATCTATGCGCACCGTGAGTTCGCCACCATGTTCTCGTCGAGAGCCTGTCCGTGGCGTTGCACTTACTGCCACAACTCTTACGGCAAGGTCTTCCGCGAACGCTCCGCAGAGAACGTCCTCGAAGAGATCGACCTCCTGGTTAACGAGTACGGCGTCAAAGAGCTCGTCTTCATGGACGACATCTTCAACCTGCGGCCTGAGCGCGCCAAGGGAATCGCGCGAGGCATCATCGAGCGCGGCTACGACCTCAAGCTCACCTTCCCCAACG
>JAPKBY010000511.1 GCA_028823185.1 Planctomycetota bacterium | reverse complement strand
GCAGGGACCACAGCTCCAGAGCGCGCGTTGATTGAGGCCCACCCGGACCTCTTCTCCAGCTTCGCGCTGCTCCCGCAAGCAGAAGAGCGCCTGCGTGAGCTAGCGTTGATATCGCACACCCTCCCGGACGTCTTCCTGAGCGCGCCGCGCTCCTTCGCCTATCTGCGCTGCTCCAAAGGCTTGAGCTCGCTTGAACTCTTCCGCAGCTGGACACAGCGCGGCGGCTCGTGGGATGAGTTCGTGCAGGGCGCAGAGGACCCCGTGGCTGCTGAGTTCCTCGCTTGGGATGGGGCGGCGGCAGAGGTCAGCGCTACAAAGTATGAAGAGTCGAGCGGCGGACTCCTTCCGAGGCCTACAGCTGAGCTGGTCAGAGCCACTCACGACCTCCCAGGGCTGGTCGAAGGGCTAGAACGGGGCGAGTGTGAGCCCGTGCCTATGGAGCTGACGCTAGCTGTCCACAGGACGGCGGTCGGGGTCGTGACCACACGCATCGACCCGAAAGTCGCCGATCTCCTCGAGGCGCTGCGCTCAAACCCCGGGCCCGTTCCAGAAGAGCTGCGTCCAGCCTTAGACACTCTCGAATCTGCCGGCTTGATCAGGTACACCTGAGCTAGGCACAACACACATGATCGACACTCCGAGCTTTCCAGTCAGTCTTATTTTTCCCCCGCAGGGACACTTCACGCAGCCCTATTTGGCGCTGCCGTGTATCTCTGCTTATCTGAAGGCGAACGGCTTCAATGACGTGGAGATCATCGACTCCTCGATTGAGTCCTACGATCACTTCCTCTCTGGAGATGAGCTCTCCCGCGCCATGGAGCGGGTCAAGGAGCGCACGCCGCTCGGGTCCTTTGACCCGACAGCTCCCCTCGGATTCAAGGAGCTCGATGGTTATCGAGCCGCCTGCGAGAGCGCCGCGAGCGCGGAGCGCTTGATCGAACAGATCGACGGGGCTAAGCGCCTCGTGCGCTCAGGAGCCTTCTACGATCCGGATCAATACATCCCTGCTGCGCGCACGCTCTATCACGGCCTGCGCTTGTTCTCTTCTGCGTGGCATCCGACGAGGCTTACGCCGCACAACTTCACGATGGCTTATGCCAACGATCGCTCTGATGAAGTGCTCGCGGCGGTGCAGGATGAAGATCAGAACCCCTATCTCTCCTACTTCCGCAGAGAGCTCTTGCCGCGGCTCGTCGCGCGCAAGCCGCGCGTCGTTGGGATGAGCGTCATCTATGGCAGCCAGTTGATCCCCGCGCTGACGCTCGGACGCATGATCAAGGAGGCGCTACCGAGCTGTCATGTGACAGCGGGCGGCGGCTTCCTCGCTTACATCGGTGAGAAGGTCATGAACGCACCAGGCATGGACGCCTGCCTAGATTCGATCATCTTCCACGAGGGTGAGAACCCGACGCTGGAGCTCTGTCGTACGCTCGCTGCGGGCGAGCCGCTCAACATGGTCGGTGGCTTGATGTGGTTCGACCGCTCCAAGGGCGCTGCGTCCGCTGTGAAGAACACGATGGCGCACCCGATCCGCCTCGACGCTGCACCCTGCCCTGATTTCACGGGGCTGCCCTTAGAGAAGTATTTCTCACCGGAGATCGTGATCCCTTACGACATCAACCGCGGCTGCTATTACGGCGAGTGCACCTTCTGCACCTTGCCGACAGTGATCGGTCCGGGATATCGCACGCGTACAGCAGAGACCATCGTCGATCACACGCTCGAGCTGCGGGACAAGCTGGGGACGACACACATCAACTACATCACGGACTGCATGCCGCCAGGGATGATCCATGATCTGCCCGAGGAGCTCCTCCGCCGAGAGGCCGGGATGACCTGGTGGTGTGATGCGCGCGTCGAGCCCAAGGCATACACGCGCGCTGGCGCTGACAGGCTCTATAAGTCGGGATGTCGCAAGCTGCTCTTCGGCTTCGAGTCCGCGACGCCGCGGATCTTGAAGATGATGAAGAAG
>JAPKBY010000038.1 GCA_028823185.1 Planctomycetota bacterium | reverse complement strand
TACGGAGCTTATGTCAGGCCACCGGCGTCCTCTTTCGCGAACGCAGAGTGAACGCGAGCGAGGCTGCTGCGCTCTTAGAGCTCACCACAAAGACCTTCTCAGACCCTCTCTCTGAGCGGAGAGCTTCACGAGAGCTCTGCGTCGGCGCCCGCCTCCACACGCCAGATGGGAAGAGCGTCTCCTTGGATCTCAGCGACATCGCCACCCATGAGCGGCTGCGCTTCCGCGTCGCGCTCGCGCTGCGCACGCTCCGAGACGGGAGCCCACCTCTCATCGAAGTCTCCAGCGATCGCCCCTTGATCTCTCCAGCAGAGGCGGTGCTCGACTACCAAAACCAAGGTCTCTTCACGCCTGGTGCGGCTGACCCTTATCAAGCCGCGCGCGCCTGGCTATCTGCACATGGCTTCGCTCTTCAAGATCTCAACGAGGGAGGAGGCCCAGAGGAACAAGTCGTTGATGCCTTGCTCCTCTTCCAACCTAGACGAGACGCGAAAGCTATCTATGCCTCACTCTTCACGCACCTCAATCAGGGAGGGAGCGCGCTGCTCTGCGCGCAAGAGCACGATCTCCTCGCGAGGCGCCTCAGCGAGAATGATCACGCCCTCGCCTACTGGCTGCGTCCGCTCTATCCCGACCTAGATGTCTCTCCGTTCCTTGAGCTGGGACTCACGCTCAACCCGCAGCCGCTCTTTGACTCCCTACGAGGCACGGCCCTCATCTCGACTCGGAGTGACCGCCCTGGACAGGCGCCCCAAACAGTCCTGACTCCAGCGAGCGAGTCCTTCTGCGTGCGAATCCTCGGCGCTGAGGCCTATGGAGAGCTCGTGCTCGCCGGCGCGAACGCGCTCTCCGTAGATGAGGCCAAGCTCAGCGCACGAGGCCTAGAGCTGAAGCCGTGGCTCTTCGCTAGCGACGCCTCTTGGAACCACGCCTGGGAGGGTGGCGATCTGAGCCCGAGCGCGCTCTCTGGTTCTATGGAGGATCCCGCCAACATCCACTGGGGCGACGCGCCCATTTTAGCTGCGGATCTCATGGGCGCTCTCCCGAGCTGCCGTGTAGACGAGAACGAACGGCTCGTCATCGACCAAGAGGCGGCGACCGGAGACGGCACTCTCTCCATGATCGGGTCCAGCGCACCCTTCCGCAGCGCGCACCTTCACGCTCCTGGCACGGACCACGCTCAGCTCTTGCTGCACTCCGTCGCTCGTCTCAGCTTGGAGCCTGCGCTCGTAAGCATGCTCTCTCACAGGGAAGCCCCGAGAGGTTTTGAACAGCCCTCGCCGACGGAGAGGTTCGCTTGGCGCATGTTCCTCATCGCTTGCGCACCGCTCGTTCTAGCCTCCATCGGAGCGCGACGCTCAAGGAGGAGTTCATGAGAACGATCGCACTCCTCGCAGGGATCCTCGCCGGGCTGCTCTTCTTAGAGCGCTCTATCGAGCCCTCCACTACAGAGGCAGAGAACCTTCACCGCCCCTTGATACCGGAGAGTGAGCAAGCAGAGCTTCAGTTGACAGGCTTCGCGCTCACGGTCGCGGACGAGCGCTTCGAGTACCGGCGCAGCGGTGGAATATGGCGCTGCGTCACGGCCTATGGCGCGGTCGGTGACCCGCGCCTCATCACGGACCTCACTCGCGCTCTCCTCACGCGCACAGCGAGCTTGAGAGTGTCGCCTAGCACAAGAGAGGGGCTCACCGACTTTGGCTTTGACGCAGCCGCTGAGGTCGAGTTCTTCCGAGAGGGAGCGAGCGACCTGGTCTTCTCAATCGGTGATCGCGTGAGCTCTCCTAACGGCTCCTCAGTCTTCGTAAGACGCGCAGGCACCGAGGAGATCTGGGAGCTCGACTCAACAAAGATAGCCTCCTCCATCAGCCGCAAGAGCGCAGGCCTGCCCCCTCTCTTGGACAGGCGGATCACTGCGGGGTGTGATCTGAACCCAGGTCGAGGCGTCCTCCGAGCCTTCATCGACTTTGAGGATGGTGACTCTCTTGAGCTCAGACCAGAGGACAATGGAGGTCAGAGAGAGTGGATCCTCACAGATGGGAGCGCGCGGTCGAAGGTGCTGCCTTATCGCTTAGCGGGTTGGCTCGCCTTCCTTCAGAGAGCTCCCTACGCGGGCTTTGGAGACCCCTCTGATGTGAAGGATCGTGGGTTCAATCCTCCGATGGCCCAGATCACCCTCTTCCCACCTGAGGCCAAGCCGATCGAGCTCGTGCTCGGCAGAGAGGTCAACGGTGACGTCTACCTGCAGAACAAGAGCAGCGGCATGCTCCTCTTGCTCCCTAAAGGATGGTCGAGATTGGTCGCTCCCGACGCGCGAGCGATGACCATCGCAGACGACAAGAACCCTTGGGAGCGCTGGCTTAGGTAGTGGCGAGCGGTCGCCTCTTGTGGGCTAGTTAGCGCAGCGCGAAGAGCGCGAGGGCTCGTCCGGCGACAACAGCTCCGAGGCCTAGACAGAGATGAGCTGCGACAATTCCTGCAGCGGCGAGGTGTCGTCCGACTTGCGCTAACTCCACGACCTCATCGCCAAAGGCTGAGAAGGTCGTGAACGATCCCAAGACTCCGACAATCAAGAGCCCACGAGTTTGTGGGTCAAGCTCACCGCGCGCGCCGACCCAACCGGCGACGGCACCGATCAGGAAACAACCGAGCGTATTAACGAAGAGCGTACCCGCTGAGAAGCGGTCGCTCGGCAAGCACGCGCTCACTCCGAACCGGAGCACTGCACCTATAAATCCACCTGCGCCAACCCATAAGACTTGTTGCATGCCCAGATCATTACCTGCTCAGCCTCCAAGTTCGAGTCAGCATGCGAGCTTTTCCCGCTGTAGGCAGATTCATTCGTCCGCTGTAGCGCTAGGATTTAGCTAATGACGATCTACAACAGGATCGCTATCGCAGTCTCGCTTCTCATACTCGCCTTCTTCGTTGGCCCGCTCGGCTGGTCGAGCTGGAACAAGCTCCAAGAGGACAAGCACCTCAGCTTTTATCGAGCATCGAAGCCTGCGATAGCAGAGCTCGCACGGCGCGCTCGCGAGAGCGGTACGACCGATCCCTTGGGTCGTATCACCGTGGATGAAGAGCTCGCGGAAGTGATCTACGGCTTAGATCACCCCTACCACCGCTATGACCGGCATGCGATCTGGACGCACGAGCCGAATCTGAACGCTCAACGCACCTTCAAGGAGCATCCCAATCAGAGCTGGACGATGCGGACCAACTCCCTCGGGATGAGACGTGATACTGAGGTGGCCACCTCAAAACCAGATCTTCGTGTGCTCGTCGTCGGGGACTCTCACGTAGATGGCATCTGCGACAACAGCGAGAACCTCTGCGCTATAGCTGAAGAGACCCTCAGCCGCGCTCATCCAGGTCGGAGCATCGAGATTCTCAACGGTGCTCGCGGTGGGCACTCGATGTGGAACTACCTCGGCGTGATCGAAAAACACATCGCTCTCGCCCCTGACATCGTGATCGTCACCACCTTCGCTGGAAATGACTTCACGGACGTGCTGATGCTCGGGCACATCTTCAACGGCAGCAAGTCCAAGGGCTTGAGCGCTGAGGGCAAGCTGAAACGAGGCGAGGTGATCGCGCTTAGACCCCACATCCTCGGACAGGGCTATGGCTCACTGTTCTTCTTCAAGGAGCGACCGGGAGAGCTGAGCTTCGCGCTCGAGACCACCGCTAAGATCCTCGAACAGATCAAGCGCACTTGCCGAGAGAATGGATCAGAGCTCTTGATCATGTATCTACCTTCGCCGCTCGCTCTCCCACGAGAAGAGCTCGCTCAGCATGAGCTCGAGATTCGAGCGCTCCTCGGTTTCACAGACGAAGACCTCGCGCTCCCTCATCGAATCAGGGAGCGCTTCACAGAGATCTCCGCTGGCCTAGAGCTCCAGCTCCTTGATCTGAGCTCGGCACTTGAGGCCTGTGCCAAAAACTGCTTCTGGAGGACGGACCTTCACCTCTCGGTGGACGGTCATCACCAGGTCGGAGTCCTCCTCGCTGATTGGATTGAATCTTCGGCCTCGGCCGCTGAGCATCTCTAGCGAAGAAAGGCCGACTTGCAAATTGCAAGTTTCTATGTCGAGGGTACTTTAAAGGCACATCTCCCATCATCGGGAGCCCTTTAGGGACATTCTCCAAGGCTAGGAGGGGCTTCTGGTCGAGAAATGGAGATGTAAGCCCTCCCACCACCCTCTCCATGCCCACGAACCAGCTCCCCACAGACTCCATTCGCCTCATCGGCAATGAGAACCTCACGACGATCCAGAGCTATCTGCTCGCTGAGGATCAGCGCCATGCCAGCGAGACGGAGACCTTCACTTGGGTCCTCTCGGCCATCAGCCTCGCCGCCAAATTCATCGCAGCGAAGGTCCGGCGCGGCGCGCTCGTGGACGTGCTCGGATCTATGGAGACAGAGAACGTCCAGGGAGAGATTCAACAGCGCCTGGATGTGATCGCAAACGAAGCCCTCCTGCGCTGCCTCGGCAGGCGCTCCGGAGTCGCGATCGTCGCCAGCGAGGAGAACGAAAAGCCTCTCTTGGTTGAGTCCAATATGAACTCAGAGAGACCCTATGTCGTGCTCTTTGACCCGCTCGATGGCTCTTCAAATATCGACGTCTGCGGCGGCATCGGAACGATCTTCAGCATCCTCCGACATGACCGTCGCGCTGACTCTCCCGAGGGCAGCGTCCTCCAACAAGGGATCCATCAGTGCGCCGCCGGCTATGTGCTCTATGGACCGCAGACTACCCTCGTCCTCACGACGGGTCATGGCGTACAGATGTTCGTCTTAGACCCCGAGGTCGGTCAGTTCCTGCTCGTCAATGAGAACATCAGAATCCCTGAAGGAACAAAGAGCTACTCGGTCAACGAAGCCTACACAGATAGCTTCCCTAAGCCGTACCAGGACTATCTGAAGTGGGCACATGGCGAGGGCTACTCGAGCCGGTACGCAGGCGCGATGGTCGCAGATGTCCATCGCATCCTCCTCAAGGGCGGAGTCTTCCTCTACCCACCGACGGAGAAGTCGCCGAACGGCAAGCTGAGGCTCATGTATGAGGCGAACCCGATGGCGATGATCATCGAGCAAGCTGGCGGAGTCGCCTACGCTGGCACAAAGCGCATCCTAGAGATCGACCCTAGCGCTGTTCACGAGCGCTGCAGCGTCGTCCTAGGCAGTAAAGAAGAGGTCGAGAAAGTGACCTCCCGCCTCCAGCACGGCTGAGACAGCTAGGTTCCGGACGCGCTCACTTACCGAACAGGAAGTGGGCGATGTCGCCCTCCTGCATCAAATAATCTTTGCCCTCGGTGCGCAGCTTACCTGCCGCCTTCACCGCGGCCTCAGTGCCGTACTCGATCAGATCTCCTAAACCATAGATCTGAGCACGAATGAACTTGTCCTCAAAGTCAGTGTGGATGACTCCAGCAGCTTTTGGCGCGGTGTCTCCCGCCCGTATCGTCCAAGCGCGGACCTCCTTCTCGCCAGCGGTGAAGTAGGTCTGGAGACCGATCAACTTGTAGACAGCTTTGATCAAACGTCCGAGGCCCAACTCCTCGACTCCGAGCTCGTCCATGAACATCTGAGCCTCCTCATCGTCGAGGCGCCTCAGCTCTAGCTCTAGATCTCCGCAGACCGGCCGCCACTCGCTCTTGTTCTCTTCCGCGTACTTCGCGACGCATTGCGCATAATCAGAGCTTCCATCCAGATCATCATCTGCGACGTTCGCGACGTAGAGCACTGGCTTGATCGTCATCAAGCAGAGCGGCTTGAGCACCTTGCGCTCGAGCTCATTCCACTCCACCGAGCGCATCTGTCCACCCGCGGCCAACAGCTCCTCTGCTCTAACCATCACAGCCAACTCTAAGGCGAGGTCTTTATCGACGCGCGCCTTCTTCGCGACACGATCCATCCCTCGGCGCACTGTAGAGAGATCAGCGAGCGCTAGCTCGAGCTCGATCACCTCGATGTCACCGATCGGATCGACCGGGTCTTCACGAACGACCTTGTCTCCACCAAAGCAGCGCACGACGTGCATGATCGCGCTGCACTCCTTGATGTTCCCGAGGAATTGATTGCCCATCCCCTCGCCCTCGCTCGCCCCTTTCACGAGGCCAGCGATGTCCGTCACTTGGACGACCGCAGGGATCACCTTCTGAGTTTGAATTCTCGAATGGATCTCCTCCAAGCGATCATCAGGGACCTCCACGATCGCCATGTTTGGCTCGATCGTGCAGAAGGGAAAGTTTCCTACCTCTGCCTCGGCCTCGGAGAAGGCTGAGAAGAGGGTAGATTTGCCGACGTTAGGCAGGCCGACGATGCCGCATGAGAGAGCCATATTTGATGAGCCTCCGTTGGGAGGCTAGCCGAGGATTCTAGGGGCATTAGGCGCGGCCCGGAAGGGGCAGCCTTCAGGGCAAGCGCGGGATCTCGACTGAGGTCACGGTCCCGGACAGGCCCTGCTCTAAGAATTCAGCGAGATCGTAGATCTCTTCCCCGGTGAGATTCAGCTTGAAGATCTTATCTGAGAGGTGAGAAGAGGTCGTGCCATCCTCATTCATCCCGCCACGGTTGTAGTGCAAGATGACCTCAACGAGCGTCGCTTCGCTCCCGTCGTGCATATAGGGCGCGCTGTCTGCGATATTGTGCAGACCTGGAGTCTTGGTCGCGCCTCGATCAGCCTCATCTCCGGTCACAGCGAAGCGGCCCAGGAAGGGCTCTTCTCCTTGCTGCCCGATCCCGATGTTGTGGAATTGCTCGTCCGAGAGGTCCGGGCCGACGTGACAGGCGCTGCAGCTAGCCTTGCCAAAGAAGAGCTCTCGTCCACGCTTAGAGGCTTCCGTCATCGGATGATCATCCTCTCCCTTCATCGCCTCTTCGTATCGAGCGATGAGCTCAGCGTCTGCCTCTTCCTCCATATCAAGCCCTTCCTCCATATCAAGGCTGTAGAAAGGTGTAGCGCGCTCAAAATGATCGTATGGGCTTCCGCCAGCAAAGACTGTGCGCTCAAAGGTCGCCATCGCCTGAGTGATCGTCAGCTTGGTCGCTGACGCGCCAAAGACCGCTTGAAATTGCAGCTCATAGCCTTCGATCTCTCGACACAGCTCTTCTGCCGCATCCCAAGTGAAGCCCATCTCACCCGGCGCTGCGACAGGGCCCTCGGCCTGTAGCTCCAAGGTCCCTGCGCGGCCATCCCAGAACTGAGTGCTTCCGAGGATTCGATTCATCACGGTCGGCGCACCGACCCCTGTGATGTGCCCATGAATCCCTGTTGAGAAAGCTGCGTTGTCTGTCCACCCCATGTCTGGGTGATGGCAGCTCGCACAAGCGATCGTCCCATCCCCAGAGAGGCGGGGATCAAAGTAGAGCTGCCTGCCGAGCTCTACCTTGGCCTTCGTCATCTGATTGTCTGCTGGGATGTAATCAGAGAGGTCTGCAGGCATCCCGACCGGCCCTACTGGAACGAACACCTTGTGGGCGTCCGCCTCCTTCAAGGAGGCGCGGATCTCATCCACTGAGAGAGTCCCAGGCGCTCCGAGTTCGAGCCCGGCCTCAAAGGAGGGCAGCAATTGACATGCAACGACGAGAAGGATCGGTAGAGCTAGGTGCTTATGGTTCATGGCTGATGTGTGGGTTGTGAGGCACGGCAAATTAACGCTTCTATCCCTGTCTGCCCATAGTCCAGGCGCCAAGAATGCCCGATCAGATCGGAAGATCGGCACGCCACTTGTCGGCTCTCGCTGTTCATCGTCCAATAGTCGCCATGAATCGTCTCAAAGCACTCGCTGTCCTCCTCTTGCCCCTTCTAAGCTGTCAATCCATGGAATCATCTTCCCCATCAGTACGCTCTGGAGTCTTTGGCAAGGCCCCCTCGGGCGAAGACATCCGCTGGTTTGAACTGCGCAACAGCAAGGGAATGATCGCTTGCGTTCACAACTGGGGAGCGACGCTCTACGAGCTCCACGTCCCGAGCTCGATCGGCCGCACCGCAGATGTCGTGCTCGGATTTGACGACATGACCGGCTACCTCTCAGACAGCAATCAATACTTCGGCTGCACCGCCGGCCGCTACGCAAACAGGATCGCTAACGGGCAGTTCACGATCGACGCAGACTCTTATCAGCTCGCAACGAACAATGGACCCAACCACCTCCACGGCGGCACCCGTGGCTTAGACAAGGTGATCTGGACAGCGGCTGTGACGAGCTCATCTTCAGTGCGCTTCAGCTACACGAGCCCTGATGGTGAGGAGGGCTATCCGGGAGAGGTCGCGATCGTCGTCACCTACACCCTGACGAATGAGAACGCCCTCGTGATCGAGTATGAAGCCGACACCACAGCGCCGACACATCTCAACCTCACTCATCACAGCTACTTCAACCTCTCCGGCGCTGGCTCAGGCACGGTGCTTGACCACGAGCTTCAGGTCTTCGCTTCACGTTACACGCCGACCGACGAGACAATGATCCCGACAGGCGAGATCAGACCGATCGCGAGCACACCATTCGACTTCCGCATCCCAACCAGCCTGCGCAAACACACAGAGACGCTCTCTGCGACGGCTGCGCTCGGGATAGATCACAACTTCGTCCTCGAGGGCACGCCAGGCGCGCTGAGGACTGCGGCCTATCTCCACGACCCGGCGAGCCGCCGCTCCATGACCGTCCACACCACGGAGCCTGGCCTCCAGGTCTACACGGGCAACTACCTCTTCGGCCAGACAGGCAAGAGCGAGCAGACCTACCCGCAGCGCTCCGCCATCTGCTTGGAGGCCCAGCACTTCCCTGACTCCCCCAATCACCGCGGCTTCCCGACGACGCTCTTGCAGCCGGGTGACACCTACAATCAACGCACGGAGTACCGCTTCGCATGGTAATTCAACTTCGCCCTCTCTTCCTCAGCCTCGCGCTCATCGCATCTGCATGCACGAGCGACGCCACCATCACGCCGGAGCTCACCGCGAAGTGGAGCGCCACCGGCGTCTACAACTTGGAGACCCAGACCCTCGAGGGCGAAGCTGCCCCGCTCTCTGACTATGCCGGCAAGGTCTCCCTCGTGGTGAACGTCGCCTCGAAGTGTGGCCTGACGCCGCAGTACGAGGCGCTGCAAGCCTTGCACGAGCAGTACGGCCCCTCGGGCTTCACGGTCCTCGCCTTCCCCTGCAATGACTTCGGCGGCCAAGAGCCTGGCTCACCTGCAGAGATCCGCAGCTTCTGCACGGACAACTACGAGGTCAGCTTCCCCATCTTCGCCAAGCTCCAGACCAAGGAGGGCGAGGGTCAGTCCGAGCTCTACTCCTTGCTCGGCACCAAGACCGGCGACCTGCCTGGTTGGAACTTCGGCAAATACCTCATCGCCGCCGACGGCACCCCGCTCGAGTTCTTCTCCTCAACGACGTCCCCGAACGACGAAGACCTCGTCGCCGCTCTCCAAGCCGCGCTCATGGACTAACGCCTCCGCAAGCTCTCGTTAGAGCTGGACTGGACGCCGCAGAGCGCCCTAACCGTCCTCTTCCGCCCGGGCCTCGTCGATCATCCCGCGCAGCCGGTCCAATTGGCCTTGGAATTGCTCCTTCGTGCCTTCCGGAGCGAGCCCCAGGGCTCTCTCCGACTCAGCAACAGCCTCTTCGTATTCCCCATTGAAGAAGAGCGCCCACGCGAGGGTGTCATGGGCGTCAGCGATCATCTCGCGCAGCCGGTCCAATTTACCTTGGAACTTCTCCTTCTCGCTCTCAGGGGCGAGGGCGAGAGCTCTCTCCGACTC
>JAPKBY010000037.1 GCA_028823185.1 Planctomycetota bacterium | reverse complement strand
TCGATCAATCCTCGATGGGCCTTGAAGGGCGCAGGCCAAAGACCTGCGTCTTATAGACTCGCTCGTCTGCGGAGTAGCGCGCCGAGGCACGAAGACCGATAGCCGCGCGGAACCAACCGGGGCCTCGAATCGAGCGGTCTCCACTCGGTCCCACGCTGCCAGCGGCTTCTCGATCTCCAGCTCTTGAGACCGCGTTCATCTGATAGGCAGAGAAGGCGTAGTTGTCGCGCATCCACTCGCCCACATTGCCCAAGATGTGATGAAAACCCCACGGGTTCGCCCGGAGTGAGTTGACGGGCGCGTGAGCTGGGTATCCATCGTTCCAGTCCTCATAGACCCAACCTGCCTCGCCGATCTCGCGCGTCGCCTGGTCACAGAGGTTCTCTGCCCCTATCAATGACTCCGGCTCTCTCCCCGTCCACCACCGAGTCTCTGTTCCAGCGCGCGCCGCATACTCCCACTGCGCCTCCGATGGGAGCTCTAGTCCAAGAGAGCGCGCAACGTAATCACACTCAGCCCAAGTCACGCGCTCTACAGGGTGAAGTTGCGTCACTTGCCCCAGCAACTCACCTGTCAACGGATCTACAAGCCTCGTCCCGCTCCCATATTGACTCGGCTTACTGTGCGCGACACGCAGCCACTGGGCTTGATTCATCTCATGCTTCGCGAAGAAGAACGCGTCTAAGCTCACTTCATGCACTGGCCCCTCCTCTGGCCCAGAGGCGGAGTCATAATTTCTACCTCCCTCATCTGAAGACTGCGACCCCATCAGGAAAGAACCGCGGGGCACTAAGACTAATACGACCCCTGAGTCCTCAGAGAACACCAGCGCTCCTGTCTCCACATCCAAGAGAGGAGGTTGTCCGCTCTGCACATGGCAGAACTCCCAAAGTCCGGAAGCTGGATTTAGGCCCATCGGGAGCAGCCCCCATTGAGGTGACAGCTGCAACCCTTCATAGGCGGGGCACTCCTCCACGTTTGAAATTGAAGCTTGAGCCTTCGTCCACGCAGCACGCGCAGCATCCCCTGAGACCGTCGCCTCATCAAGCTCGTCGACTAGGACCACGCGCTCCCTCACCTCCTGTATTCCACAACGATATCGCCCGTCAGAGCCGACCTCCCACTTGCTCCAATCTCTCAAGCGCTCTAACTCGCCGATGAGACTTTGAAGTGTTTTATGCCACCACTCTCTCTGTGAATCTTTAAAGCGCCACGTAAGCCTCTCGCTCTCTACGATCGCCTCCACCTCTTCGATCACGAGGAGTGAACGCGCGCGCCGCTCTTTGTATTTCTCCACCTCCGCTTCGGTTCCCGCGTCAGCGATAGAGCGCTCATAGCTTGGAAGCGCGTCTAAATGCTTCTGCAAGATTCCGCGCAGCGGGTGATTTTGGCTGTCCGCGAGCGCATCCTCCTCTGTTCTGGGGAGCGCCTCCGCTCGGAGCCCTGTCAAGGTTGCCTCATGCTCAGGCAACCTCGCGAGCATCACCTCTGCCCTCGCGACCCAGCCTTCCAGGTCATCCTTCATCTCTTTTCTTGCAGGCCAAAGCTCTCTAGCCTCCTCCCAAAGCAGCTCTAAATTACGGGTGTCTTCCAAGCGCAAGACGCTCGCCGCCTGCTCGGATGACTGATTCCAAAAGAACGAGGTGGCCACCACGCCAGCGGCGAGGACGAGAACTCCAGCAAGGAGCGCGCTCGCCAAGGAGCGATTCCTCCTCACCCACATCTTCAACTCTGCCAGCGCACCTGTCTGATACGCCTCGACGACTCGGCCCTCTAGATAGTTTCTCAGGTCGCCTGCTAGATCGCGCATGTCCGTGTAGCGCTCAGCCTTATCACGGCACATCGCCTTCTCGCAGATCGCCCCCAGCTCTGGTGGCGTCTCGTTGCCCGATTCATGAAGTGGACTTGGCGGACCCTCTAGGAGGCGCAGCAGCGTAGCGAGGGCATTGGGTGACTCCCCCTCCCCCTGAAAAGGCCGCCGGCCAGAGAGCAGGTGATAGAGCATCGCTCCAATCGCATATACGTCCGAGCGATGATCCATCTCCTCGATCTCACCCCGCGCCTGCTCGGGAGGCATGTAAGAGGGCGTCCCCATCACGTCGCCCTCCATCGTGAACATCGTCGAACCAGGAGTGACCTCGCGCTGATCAAGACGATCGGAGACGACTTGATCCTCCGGAGTAGCAAACGACAGCGCTTCACCATGGAAGTCTTCGCGCCCCATGATTCGAGCGAGGCCCCAATCCATGACATAGACCTCCCCGAAGTCTCCGACCATCACGTTCTCTGGCTTGAGGTCGCGGTGGATAACCCCTTTCGAGTGGGCGTATGACATCGCCTCGCAGACTCGCAGCAAAACACCAAGCGCACGTGTCCTTGTCCACCCGTCATCACCAGAGAGCGCCTTCTTAAACTTCTCTCCTAGCTCCTGGCCCTGAACGAGCTTCATCGTGAAGTAGACCTGCCCCTGTTCATCAATTCCGAGCTCATGAACAGGGACGACGCCGGGGTGCTCAAGCTGTCCGGTGATCTGCGCTTCATCCAAGAAGCGGCCCATCGCGCGTGTGTTTAGTTCCGGCTCTGCCGACTCAGTGAGGGCGCCCTGATTCAACATGACCTTCATGGCCATCTCTCGACGAATGTTGTGGTCGAAGACACGCAGGATCGCGCCCATGCCTCCGCGTGCGAACTCTTCTTTGATCTCATAGCGGTCGCCGGACACGAGTCGTTCACGGATCGACTCGATCACAGAGCGACTCGAGGAAGAGTCAGCGCCTGGTTCTTTTGCGCGCGCGTAAAGGAGGCTGCCGAGCAGTGGAGCGAGGTCAGCAGAGATGGTCCCGCCATCAGGGATCACCTTTTTGAACAAGTCTCCGACAGCGCGCCACTCAACAAAGAGCTCTCTCAAGGAAGCGGCCAGCTTTGGATGTGCTAGGCAGAGCTCCTCTAAGAAGCTCTCTCCCCCATCTTCCAACTCCACGATGTGTGAAGTGAAGAGCTCCTCAGCGGCCTCTCGACCTGATGAGTTTCCGGCCGATGTCATGCAGCCATTGAAACCGCCCGCCAGCGACGCGGCAAGCTAGAGGCCCGAAGACCTAGTTGAAATCGTATAGATACGACAGACGCGGCTTGTTCAGGATCGCGTAAGAGAGGCCGTCCAAGAGGCCTAAATCTTCGTCGCCTGCCGTCTTTAGCCCCCTCATCGAGGGCTCACGAACCACAAAGAAACGACGCGTTGAGCGGTCAGTGGTCTCATAGCATCCCGGACGCACCATCCCCGACACTTCAAAGTTTTGAGAGCCTGTATAGAACACGCGCACCTTGTGCAGCTCCTCATCTTGACTGAGCGCGCGAAGGTACTGATCTCCAGATTCATCGAGGAGCTCATGCGCGAGCAAGATCTCATCTACGTTGACGTGCAAGAGCGGCGTCTGAATTCGCTCTCGAGTCTTGAGATCTATGAGCGTCGCGTCTCTGACCTTTAAGAAGAACTTGCGGTGCTCGTCGAGGACCTGGCTTAGGCGAGTGTATTTGTCCTCAACGGTCCCTTTGATCAAGAAGGTGTCGGTGAGGAGGATGTCTGAGACGAGGGTGAGCATGGGTCTTGTGCGAGCTCCATTAAGAGTGGCCTGAGTTCGCCAGCCAGGTAGAAGGAGCCCAACACCAAGACCCAGGAGGCGCCTCCGCTCAGCGCTGCCTCAAGGGCCTCACATGCGGTGCCAGCATCCCGTGCTTCGATACCCAGCTCTCTCCCCAACTGCGCAAGCTCCTCGCCCGTTGCGAGAGGCCCACCATGGGAGGTCGTGCAATGAACTCTATCGACCCGTCCGCGCATGGCCTTTAGGACCGCTTCGGCATCCTTCTCCCTACCGAGCGCGAGGACAACATCGCAAGAGCCCGCATAGCGCTCCTCTTGAGCGAGCTCGGCCAAGAGTCCAGAGACGCTAGAGGCCACATGACCTCCATCCAAAACGACGGGTCGATCGCTGAGGAGGAAGCGCTCAGCGCGCGCCGGGAGGCGCGCCTCATCGATGACTCGATCGCTGAGGAGCTCGGCCGCAGCAGGCCCTCCGCGAGCCTCAACCTCTTTGAGCGCGGCGCGAGCGACCCGCGCATTGTGCTCCGCGAAGCTTGTGCCCGCGCGCTCTTCAATGAAGCTCACGCGGCCACCACGAGCTGCTGCCGTCTCCTTCGCTACCGCAGTGAGCGCCGAATCGTCCTCTCCTCGTCCGACGACCAGCACCCCACCCTCTGGAAGGATCGCAGCCTTCTCCTCCGCGATCGCTCGTGGCGTATTTCCTAAGACGCTCGTGTGTTCTAGGTCAACATTTGTGAGCACACAGACCTCTCCATCCGCGACATTTGTCGAATCTAAGCGTCCTCCGAGGCCACACTCCAAGACGACCCAATCGCAGCCTGCCTCCTTGAAGACTTGAAGCGCGGCCGCCGTAAAGAGATCGAACCAAGTCGACGAGGCGGCAGGGGTCATCTCCTCCACAGCGCGTGAACGGAGCTCGAGCGCACGCTCTATCGCTTGCGCGAGCTGCTCCTCTTTGACCTCTACCCCATCAACACATACCCGCTCTGTAACTCGCTCAACATGAGGCGAGGTGTAACAACCCGTGCGAACGCCCGCTGCGCTGAGAGCAGCCGCGACGAGTGAGCAGACAGACCCCTTACCCTTTGTGCCCGACACGTGAACGACCTGCACCAATTCATGCGGTTGGCCCATTCTCTCCAAGAGGTCCCGCACTGGATCGAGACTCCTTCCCATGTCCGCAGTGCGGTCTCGGCGCTCCCAATTCACCAGCCGGTCGAGCGCTTCCATGGCTCGCCCTAAGCGCTCCTTAGGACCGCCTCCTTTTGACTGCATCTCTGTCATGATCGGATTATCACCGGCTGACTTCCTCGTGGATCGACTTCTGCTTGCTGGAAAGTGAGCCGTCTCGTAAATGGCTACTGATCAGCAACTTAGACGATAACACCGAGATCCTGCATGCGGTCTTATCAGCTCTAGCCGCTCTCTTTTTATGCATGTGCCCAACTTTTGAGCGCTGAATGCCGATAAAGGAACCGCAATGAACGATCTCATCCACCGTGTCCGCGTCTTCCCGTACTCCATCGAGAGTCGTGAACCTGCGTACCTTCTCGCTCGTCGCGAGCAAGGTATTGAGAGCTGCTGGGGTCCACTGCAAGGGGAGATAGGCCTCGGAGAACAGATGGAAGGGGCCATCCTTCGTCAGGTTCACGAGGGCATGGGGCAAGATGAGCTCCTAGACCTCATCGACCTCAAGATGCCTGCGCGCTGGCTGATAGGAGATGAGGAGATCATCGAGTGGAACTTCGGATGTCGAATTCATCCGCTGGACACACAAGAAAGCGTCATCCCGTTGCGCTGGGAGCGCTTCGCCCACGCTTACCCGACCTTAGAGCTAGAAAATGATCGCGCCGCGATCCTCAGGCTCCACGCGCTCTTACGAGCTGCTTGAGCTGAAGCTCGCATCCTAGGTGACAGGTCTGCCGCTCGCAGACATACTGCTCCTCACGCGAGAACGCCTCTCGCAGAACATTCGTGACCGAACTCAGAGCACCCCGTGACCTGCGAGAGTTTCTCGCCCTCCTCCGCCGAGAGGGTGAACTCGTAGAGGTCGAGACTGAAGTCTCCACCGACCTAGAGGTCGCGGAGATCCATCGTCGTGTGATCGCTGCAGAGGGGCCAGCCCTCCTCTTCAAGAGAGTCAAAGGCAGCCCTTTCCCTCTCACCACGAACCTCTTTGGGAACAAGCGCCGGGTCGACCTCGCCTTCGGCCCTCAATCAGCAGAGTTCATCTCAAGGATCGCGCGCGCACCTGAAGAGCTCTTCCCTCCCAAGCTAGGAGAGCTCTGGAAGAATCGGGATCTCCTCAAAGCCGTCATGAACGCTGGCACTAAGACGATCCGAAACGGACCCGTCACGGAGGTCTATGACCGGACGCCAGACCTCACGCAGCTCCCTGCGCTGAAGACATGGGCGCGAGATGGCGGCAGCTTCATCACCTTGCCGCTCGTCGAGACTCGCCATCCCGAGACGGGGGTCTCAAACCTTGGGATGTACCGCGCCCAAATCTACGACTCGACACACCTCGGCGCGCACATTCAGATTCAACGCGGCGGAGAGGGGCACCTCGCTGTCGCAGAGGCACGAGGTGAAGCGCTCCCGGTACACCTTCATGTGGGCGGACCTCCAGCCTTGATCCTCTCGGCCATCGCTCCGCTGCCAGAGAACGTCCCCGAGCTACTGCTCGCAGGCTTCCTCCAGGGCCACAAGCTCGAGACATGCGCGAATCCAACCGGCGGACACGAGCTGCTCGCACAAGCCGAGTTCGCGATCATCGGAGAGATCCCTCCCAAAGAGCGCCGCGATGAGGGCCCTTTTGGAGATCACTATGGCTACTACTCAGAGATTCACCCCTTCCCCTTCATAAAGACGAAGGCTATCTGCCATCGCAAAGATGCGATCTTCCCCGCCACCGTCGTCGGTAAACCTCGCCAAGAGGACTTCTTCCTAGGTGACTATCTACAAGGGCTGCTCTCGCCGCTCTTCCCTGTCGTGATGCCTGGAGTCCTCGACTTGTGGAGCTATGGAGAGACTGGGTATCACGCGCTCTCCGCTGCTCGCGTAGAGGAGCGCTATAAACGTGAGGCGATGAAGAGCGCCTTCAGAATCCTTGGAGAGGGCCAGCTCTCGCTGACCAAGTTCCTCTTGCTCGTAGACTCCGCGGTAGACCTGCACGATTTCAGAGCCCTGTTGACTCACGTCTTAGCGCGTACGAACTTTGAGACTGACCTCTTTATCTTCGCGAACCTCTCTATGGACACGCTGGATTACTCCGGCCCGAAGCTCAACCAGGGCAGCAAAGGTGTCCTCCTTGGGCTCGGCGAACCCATTCGCTCGCTCCCTGACTCCTTCACAGGCGCGACCCCACAGGGCGTAAGGACAGCGTGCGTCTTCTGCCCCGGATGTCTCGTCGTCACGGGTCCATCCCACGAAGAGGACAGCGAATTCGCAGAGCGCCTCGCGCGAGACCCGGCGATCCGAGAGTGGCCGCTCGTCGTCCTCTCAGATGATGCTGAGCGTGCGACTCGTAGCACGACGAACTTTCTCTGGAGCACCTTCACGCGCTTCGACCCAGCCTCGGACATCGCCGCTGCCCGAACAGACATTGTCGCCGGACACATCTCTCGTTCAGCTCCAGTCGTGATCGACGCACGAATGAAAGGCTATCCAGAGGAGCTCCTCTGCGATGAAGAGACGGCTCTTAAAGTGACTAAGCGCTGGGCTGAGTACTTCCCTGCAGGCGGCGTCGAGATGGGTGACTCTGCCCGCGGACATCTCGACTGAGCGCCGCCTTATAAAAAAAGGGCGCTCTCCCATAGCTCGGGAGAACGCCCTTTCCTGGAACCTGGCGGGTCCTAGTACCGCCAGTGGAAAGTGCCGCCGCTGAGACGCGGTCGAGTTGGGCCGCCAACAGTCGCTCGGTCTAACAGGGACTTGTAGAACATGTCCGCCCGAGCGTGATCGCCGAACTCGTAGAGAGCGTCGGCGAGTTGAAGCCTGATCTCGCGATCTTGTGGCGTCAGCTCTAACGAGTACTCGAGAAGGTCAACAGACTCAGAGAGCTGCCCCATGTTTCGGAGCACGGCTGCCAAGCGAGCGAGCACAGCCGGATCTTCGATCGTCATGTCTTGTACGCGCTCATAGAGCGAGAGGACCGTACGGACCATCTTCGGCGGAACTACGCCAGCGCCAGCAGCGGAGTCGAGGAATCCCTGCCAGACACGGGTGTCGTCCGCTCCTTGGTCGATCATGTCCTGGAAGACCTCCATCGAGGCGAGGTATTCCTTGTTCCACAAGAGCAGTTCACCGCGCTTGATCATGAGGTCCGGAGCGCCTGGCGTGTCAGCGAGGAGCTCTTCGTATTGCCTGATGGCGCGAGAGTAATCGCCCTTCCACGAGAGGATCTCAGCGAGAATCACCTCCGCTCGATGCTCTTCAGGGTAGTCCTTCAGGATGGCATTCGCTTCAGTCTCCGCAGAGGTGAAGTCTTCCATCGCAGAGAAGATCGAGACGAGCTGATAGCGGCCATCGAGATCGAGGTCGACGACGCTCAGCTGCTGAAGAGCCTCGTCATAGCGACCCAATCGAGCGAGGACACCGGCGTATTCAACGCGTGCATCGACCACATCGGGATATGTATTCAAGAGCTTGTGAAAGCGGTCTGCCCCTTGGGCGAGACGACCGGAGTTCACGCTGTTGCGCGCAGCCAAGAGAAGGATCTCTTTGCGTTTTTTCGCCGAAGATTGAGAGCCGTCCACCATGAAGAGGACCCGCTCAGCTTCAATCTCTGCGTCCATATACTGCCCGTTGAGGCTCAACGCGTTCATGTAGCCCATGCCCATGTCCGGATCGTCGAGGTAGCGCGTCGCAAGGATACGAGTCACTTGGACCAGCTCAGGGAACCTGCCCGCGTCCTCTAAGGCGTCTTTGAGCAACATCAGGCGACGCCTGTCTGGATCCTCCATAGACATCGTCTCGGCGTAGATCATGTCTAGCCCTGGCCTGTCACTCGATCCGCTTGTTCCAGCTGCGACCGCGCTCATCAACACGATGTCATCTTTGTAGACCGCCTTGAAGAGGCCATAGCTGACTGGTGTGAGGACGAGAGCAGTGAAGATCGCTGCCATCGCGGGCTTAAAATACGGGGTCGGAGCGGTCTCAGTAGAGCCCTTGAGGCCTCCACTGGTTCGATCCGAAGGTGTGATCTTGAGCAAAGCCTGAAGGATCGAGCGACCCGAAGACTTGAAGCTGTCGAAACGCATCACCGTCTCATTCACATCGAGTGAACCCGCGGGGTTGCTGATGGAGCGAATGATCTCGACCTCAGCCTCGATCTCACCGACCGGGCTAGGAATCATCACGCTGACCATTTGTCCCTCTTCAAACTTGTGCTTGGTCCTGACGCGGAAGGCCTCGATGGAGAGATCTTCTGTGACCGCGTGCGCAAATTGACCTTTGCCAGCCTTCTCGCCGACGAGCATCGCTACGGGGAGACGATAATCCACCCTTCTATAGCGACGTCGGAAGCTGATCAGGCCTCGCTTGAAGCGTTGAACTCGCTCTGCAAACGGTCGAGAGACGCGGTCAAACATCAGCGGAACCGCATAATGCATGCACAGATCCCGGAGCTTGTCCTTCTGCTCGTCCGTTGTCTTCTCAAATTGAAGGCCATAACGGATGCACTCCGGCGACTCGTGATCTGTCTCGTCTGTTCGTTCTGAGAGGGTCCCCAAGAAGCGGACCTTTGCCTCAGCAGTGACGCTGCTGCCATTCGCAAGGACGGTCACCTTTCCGCATACACCTGTCGGGAGAGAGTCATATGCCACAATTCCAGCGCCATATTCATTGAGGTCTACCGTCGTGCCATACCCCTCAACTATCTCGCCGGACCCTGACTCAAACTTAAAGCGAGCCGGCAAGTTGACTAGGTGGCGATACGAATATCGATTTGAAGCAGGTCGCATCGCGCGGCGCAGATACTGCTGAGCGAGGTGGATCTGTATGAGCACTAGCCCGGTCGCGACCCCAAGACCTAGATAGTCCACTGTCTCTCTAAAGACCATCTGAGACGTCCAGCCCCAGGTGATCGCAAGGATGCCAACGCCCGCCAGAACGAGCTGCGGCATGATGAACGGGAGGACGCTCTCAGCATCTCCACCCCGCTTAGACGTAACGACGAACTTCTG
>JAPKBY010000510.1 GCA_028823185.1 Planctomycetota bacterium | reverse complement strand
GGCCCCCTAGCGTCTCCGCCAAGGGGCCCTGTGTTGGATTCAGCTGTCTCCTAGAGCTTCCAGAGCACGGAGTAGCCGTTCGTGGTGTTGAAGGTGAAACCGCATGACAAGCCGTTGTCTCGGTACCAGCCCTGGTACTGACGGACGTCGCCGGCAGTGACACCACCCTTGCTCGCGATCGAGGCCGTAGTGCTCGCCTCACCGCTGGAGTTAGGGATCCTGACCTGGAGGCGGACCACGTTGCCACCTGCGCAGCGCAAGCCATCACCAAAGGTGACTCCGTCGCCGCCGTTGAGCTGGTTATCGCCTTGGAAGAAGAGGCAAGGCTGACCGGATAAGCCCCCGGTCAAATTGAGGACGAGGTCATCAGCTGAGACGCTAGCAGAGCCGGAAGCGGTGAGGGCCCCGCCCGCGCTGCTTGAGTTTGCGCAACCAGAGGCTCCGTCCCCGCCGTTGCCGCAGGGACAAGACGCCCAGTCCGGCGTGCAATAGACGGTGCCGGCGAAAGGGCTATTCAGGATCGTGTGCCCATTGTCATACAAGCGCACATAGTCGATGCGGTACTCAGCAGGCATCGGCGCAGAGATGCCAGAAGGCGACAAGATGCCCGTAAAGTTGCCGCCGACGGCGAGGTTGAGGATGAAGAAGTGCGGCGCGTGAAACTCTTCGCCTCCGAAGCTCTGCGGGTTGCTGATGCTCATCACCCAGATCTGCTGGCCATCGACATAGGTCCTGATCGACGTCGGCGTCCACTCCATGCGCCAGATATGAAAGCCGTTGTCTAGATCAGCGCCGGTCACTAGCTCTTGGCCATAGCTCGCGTAGTTGCCGCCAAAATCCCAGTGCGCTGTCGAGTAAACCCGACGGTTGATATCGCCGTTGGCTATCGCCGCCCCCGACCCCATCTCAAGGACGTCGATCTCGCCACAGTGCGGCCAGCCGACGCTTCCGAAGTTGTTGCCCAAGGTCCAAAATGCAGGCCATAGCCCATTGCCCAAGTCGGGGATCTTGATGCGCGCCTCGACCGTTCCATACTGAAACGTGAGCTTGTCTTGCGTGCGGATTCGACCCGATGTGAATTGGCCGTTCGGCTCTTGCCGAGCCGTGATGATGAGGTGTCCCCCCTCAACGCGCACGTTATGCGGTGCGCCCGTGTAGTTTTGTAGCTCCTGATTGCCCCACCCCCAGTTGCCGAGGTCGTATGACCAGACGACAGGGTCGGGCACAGACCCCACGTTGAACTCCTCGCTCCAGATCTGTGCTGCGTGAGCGGTGCCACTCGCGAGGCTGAGAGCCAAGAGAGCGAGAGCGGCGATCCGTGTGAGAGCTTTCATAATTACGCTAGGAGACCAGAGGACCTTCTCGCTATCGCCACCACCAATGGAATGACGACTCCGTGAAGGGATTCCTCCATTTAGACTAGCAGAGTATTTCTGCTTTAGATGAACATGGGATGTTTCATTGCTCCCGCAGCACCTCCTAGAGCGCCTCTCTGACGCTGGATAAATGAGATTTTGCCAAACCCTTGCCGTGAGGCGTTGCCCTCCGCGCTGATGTGCGAGACGATCACCTCAGCCGCCCATGCTCATGGACCTCCTCTCCCGCACCTTCTCCAAGCGCCCCAGCCTCTTCGGGGGCGTCGCCATCCTCTTCACCGTCTTGGCGGTCTGGGGAATCTCGACCGTGCGCTTCGCGGAGTCTCCGCGTGAGCTCTTCCGCTCTGGAGATCAAAGCTACTCAGATCTAGAGCGCCTCTATGAGGACTTCGGCTCTGATGATCGCGACTGCGTCGTCCTGCTCGAGTCCAAAGATCTCCTCAGCGAAGAGACATGCACGATCATCCGGAGCCTCGACAGAGAGCTCGCCTTGATCGAAGGCGTCGAAGAGGTAACAAGCCTCGCTGACCTCAGCGTAACAGGCTCGCTCATCCCCAAGCCGCTACTACCGAAGGAGGGCGCGGATGAGAGCGCGCGCCT
>JAPKBY010000036.1 GCA_028823185.1 Planctomycetota bacterium | reverse complement strand
GCCTCGAGGTCACGGAAGATGTCGAGGTGTAAGTGGCGCTCTGGACGCTCTCCGTCACCGCGTTCGAAAGCCTCCCAGCGCTTCGCATAGGCCTTACCCTTTCGAAGGGTCACGCGGATGTGATGGTTCATCATCGTCCGCTGCATGCCATAGCCCCATCGCTTGGGGTTGTCACCTTGCGCCACCTTCATCGAGCCTGGATCCCGAATGACAAGGTCTTCGTAGTCTCCCGGTCCGGTCTTCATGAGGACGCCCTGACCGCCGATGTTCGTGCCTGAACCCGGGATAAAGAGGATGGCCGTGACGCCCGCCAGCATGCCCATGTTCAAGCGCTCGTTCTGAGGCGTGACGCTGACGCTCGCGCGCAACCCAGGGTTGCACTGATAGATCATGTCGTTGTATCCCGAACCCGCGATGTGCGAGTGCAGGTCAATCATCCCCGGCATCACCCAGCTGTCTCCGAGATCGTGAATGACAGCACCTACCGGGAGCTCAAGCTCGCTCTGCCGGCCGACAGCTTCGATCTTTCCCGCGCGAAAGATGACCGCCGCGTGATTGATCGTCTCTCTCCCGTCTGCTCCGCAGATCAAGGCCTTCTTGGCGAGCAATACATGCGCGACCTCTGGCTCTTCTTGAGCAGAGACGTGAACGGAGAGAGAGCACGAAAGAGCTGTCAGCAGCACAGCTTTGCCTGCCGCCTTCTCTAACTTCGATCTCTCCCTGCTCGGGATCACCAGCGCCTCGTTTGAACCGCAGGGTTGTAGACCTTATGGCCCTCGATGAAGACCATCTCGACCGAAGAGCGCGGGTCCGCAGGGTGACCTGAGATGAGCAACAAGTCAGCGTCCTTGCCGGCCTCAATGCTTCCAATCATCTCTCCGGCCCTAGCGGTCACAGCCGGGACGATCGTCAAGCCGCGCACGGCTTCGAGGTTGCTGTCGTCAAAGCCGTAGCGCACACCCATGCTCGCTTGGAGCTGAAGCTCCTCCTGAGGGATCACAGGCGAGTCAGTGTTGAAGCCGATCATCTTGTGCCCCATCTGCTGGTATCCCGCTGCCACTCCCTGAA
Organism: Planctomycetota bacterium; assembly: GCA_028823185.1. Lineage (GTDB taxonomy): Bacteria > Planctomycetota > UBA1135 > UBA1135 > JAKVCE01. The sequence continues at coordinate 8,738 of JAPKBY010000036.1, read as the reverse complement.
TCCGCTCGGGGTTGCTACCGCTCCAGCGAATGAAGCTAGCCGTGGGAACGTCAATGTTCCGCGGGCCGAGGATGGCGTTGACGCCAGCGGCTTGCGCCAGGTCAGCGGCGCGCCAGCCATCGAAGGTTCCGTGGTCGATGAAGACCGGTACGCCCATCTCCTTGGCGACCATCTGAATGGTCATGTTGACGACCTGATAGATCTGAGTGTGTGTTGAGACCCGGATCTCGTCCTTCATGAGCGCCCGGAAGATCTCGAACTGAATGTCTGTCTCGGGCTGCTCTCCTTCGCCCTTTTCAAACTCCTGCCAGCGCTTCGCATAGGCGACACCGCGCCTGAAGGTGTTGCGCGTGTTGAAGTTCATGAACGTGCGCCCGACCCCGAACATATAGCGCTCTGGGTTACCCGCCTGAGCGAGCTTCATCGAGCCTGGGTTCTTCACGGTCATCTCATCAAAGGTCGGCAAGGCCGTCTTAACGAGGATGCCTTGACCGCCGATGTTCGTGCCTGATCCGGGGATGAAGAGCACGCTCGTCACGCCGCCGGCGACTCCGCGCTTGAGCGCAGGGTTCTCAGGGATGACAGCCGTGGAGGCTCGCAGACCCGGGTTGGTCAGATAGACCATGTCGTTGATATCAAAGGTCCCCGCGATGTGACAGTGAAGGTCCACCATCCCAGGCATGACCCAGTTTTCGCCAGCGTCCAAGACCTCATAGCCTGCAGGGATCGCCAGCTTACTGCGCGGGCCGACCGCTTCGATCTTTCCATCACGCACTAGGATGACGGCGTTGTTAATCACCTGCTGCCCTTCCAGCGGGACACAGAGCGCCTTCTTGGTCAAGATCGCGAGGCCACCCTCGGAGCCCGGCTCACCAGGCACAACATCGGAGCCTGCTGTGGCTTGAGCCATGAGGCAGAGCACGAGCACGAGAGAATGAACGGTGTTCTTCATGAAGTCTTTCATCGTTGAGTTGCTCACTTGATCTCCTCTCCAGCGACCCATGCGCGCAGCACCTTCGGACCACCCAAGAGTGGGCTCGACTCGAGGAACAAAATGTCACCATCCATCCCAGGAGCGATGCGACCTACCCGGTCATCCACGCCCAAGATCATCGCTGCATCTCCGGTCAATGAGCGAAGCACCGTTGCAGGGGAGAGCCCCGACCTGACGCCACTCGCGACAAAGAAGGGGAGGTCTGCTGCGCCCTCTTCAGCGTTGCTGCCGAAGGCGACAGCGACACCAGCCTGAGACAGCGCGCTCGCTGAACTGAGCGAAGTCGTGAGGACTCCGGTCACCTTCCCTTTGATCTGGCTCGCCACGCTCGACGCTCCAGAGTTAGCCACAAGCACCGGCTTGATGCCGTATGAGTTGCAGAGCTTGACGCACTCGAGGACGTCCGCCGAGCGGCTAACAGAGACCATCAGTCTCCCTCGCCCTTCTAGGGCCGCCCTGACGGGCTCTTGTCCCATGTCTAACTTCGGACGCTTGGGTTGACCTTTGGGAGCGGACTCAGAAGCCTCTGGTTTACGCAGCTCAGGTCGCTCGGCGACGCGGTGCTCATCAGAGCTCTTCGTGAGATCGCTAGCCACCTCAACTCCACCGACCGTAACGGTCACGGTGAAAGAGATCCCGTCTGTGTTGCTCTCTTCTGTCGAGCCGACGAGCTCAAGCTCACCCTCCGGAGCCAAGCCGCTCATAGAGAGTCCGTGCTCAACACGTGTTCCGAGAAGATCAATGACTTCTGTAGAGACCGCGTCAGAGCGCAGGCGACCGGTGACTCCCTCGCCGTCTTGAAGCAACTGCAACCGCATTCTTCCTGCGTCGCCCTCGCCTATCCAGACACCGGTGAGCTCGAAGGGATCAATTGCTTTCGGCTTCTTGGGCTTCTTCTCTTTCTTCTCTTCTACTTCCTCTTCTTCCTCTTCCTCTTCTTCTTCCTCTTCTTCCGCAACTTGAGGCTCTGGCTTCCAGCTGGCGATCTGCTTGGAGTACTCGTCCCATGACTTCTTATAAGCGGCGCCCTTTTGAAGCATCTGCCTCACGACACCGCCGGCTGCGAGCGGGTCGGCGTTGTCCCAAGGGACATAAACAACAGCCGCGGGCTCCACCATCATCGCTCCCAACTCGGAAGCGGCCGGCTTGTACACGGTGGCTGATGTTCCTGGGCCTACGTTTCGAGGTGTCAGCGCGACGGTCGTAATGCCCGCCTTCGCGACCCGTCGGTCCGTCTCATCACCTGGCTCAAAGATCCTGTTCATTGGGAAGTCTGATGACGGCGTCTTGGTGGAGCCTTCAAGGCCCAAGTGCCCGCGCGCATCAATCATTCCAGGCATCGCGGCGGCGCCGCGCACAACCCGACATCCGACCGGATGACTCACGACGCGGCCGACCTCGGCGATGCGACCATTGCTGACCAAGACTTGACCCGGGGACAACACTTCGCCGTCTCCGATGTGCAACTCATCAACCTCTAAGACGAAGGCGTTATCCGACTCTGACTCCCACGAGAGCTCGCCATCAACCCAGGTCGCAAGGACGCTCGTCGTGACCTTTGAAGGTGACCCGTTAAGGACGACGAAGTCCGCCTCTTTGCCTGGCTTGATGCTCCCGACGCGGTCGCCCACGCCTAGGATGGTGGCCGCGGAGAGGGTGATAGCCTTGAGCGCTGCCGCCTCTGACAATCCAGCACTCGCTGAGAGCGCCGCTGCGAAGAGGGTCGATTGTGCCGCCCTATTTGAGATCGCGAACTCCACGCCAGCGGCCGAGAGCGCTGACAGGTCAGCGTCTTTTCGCCACTCTGAATCAGCAGCTTTGCCGCGATCCCGAATGCTCGTCCCGCTGTCTACGTTCACTACGACTCCAACACCGGCAGCAGCGATCTCGGCAGCGAATGCTCCTGAGGCTGCGGCTCCATCTATAACCAACGGCAAGGAGTGCTCCTGCGCGAAGCTCAAGACAGCTTGAATCTCAGCGGCGCTAGAAGCACCTAGTCTCCAGCTCCCGCCGGCCTTGATCCATTCTGCGAGTGCTGGCCCGACAGCGGCGCCATACTCATCAGCGCCATCGCCGCCCTTTGCGTAGGCCATGAGCTCATCAAGCGCGATAACCGCGCCCATCGCTGTGCCTGGTAGTTGTTTCTGAGGGACACCGATGCCCACATCCACCGTCGCGGGTACCGGCGGCTCCCAAAACCCAGGAGTGCTGCGCGCCTCCTTGGTAACGGCGCCGTGCAAATTTGCACCGCTTTTCAACACGCGGGAGTCACCTCGCTTCGAGGTCAACTTGACAACCGCGCCCTGTCCAGCGATCAGGCGACCGCGTGCGGGAGCGATGTAGGCCGTCGTTACGCCAGCTCGAGAGTAGGCCTCATAGCCGGTGAAGGGGCTGAAGTTGTCTTCGGCTCGGAGCGCAGTGTCCGCTGTCCGCGGACCCGCCTCCGTGTCACCTAGAGTTGAATCTGCAGCGACGATGCCTGGGATAATTACGGCGTCAGGGCCGTAGTTAATCTCCGTGGCGCCAGCCGGCGTCTCGATGTCTGTGCCAGCGCTGACGATCTTTCCGTCCCTGACCAGCACCGCGCCGTCTGTCAGCACGGCCCCGTCTTCAACGAGGTGGATTGTTCCGGCGCGCAGGACGACGGGAGCATCACCCCCCGCCCCTAAGAGTAGAGGCGCAAGTAAGGTTAATAATTGCATCGGTTCAGCCCTCATCGCCGTCTTCGCCGTCGCCTGCCTCATCCTCAGGGTCAGCCTCCGGATCCATAGGTTGAGTGTTATCAGGCGCCTCACCTTGCTCGAGGTGACGCACGCGAGAGTCGGTCGCTCTGTCGTAGACGGCTTCGCCTTCGATGATCACGTGCTGAACCACGCCCTCTACCGAGAACGGGTCACCACTGTAGAGGACGACGTTGCCGTCCATTCCGACGCTGAGAGAGCCCACCCTCTTCGCCACACCGATGATCTCGGCGGGGGTAATCGAGATGGCCCTGAAGGCGTCTTCGCGGCTCATGCCGTGAGCGACGCAACGAGCGGCCTGATAAGCGAGGCTCTGGGTCGTTGAGTTGCTGGACTGCAGCGCGAAGCGCACATCTGCATCTGCATAGACCTTAGGGATAAAGATCTCCTCTTCCTCGTCTGTCTCTTCGTCAATTTCGGATCGCGTCAACGATCCGGTGAGGATGACCGGGACCCCGCGTTCAGCGATCCATTCGACCGCTCGATCGCAGTCTCCGCTGACAACGAGCACCGTCTTGTGGAGAAATCCATTCGACTCCGCAACCTCGATGGCGACCCGCACATCCATCGCGGCTCCGCAATAGATGTACGCGGGGATTTTCCCTTCAACAAGCGAGACCAGCGGGGCCTGCTTCTCGTCAATTTCCCAGCGCGGGATGAGCTTCATCCCGTCAACAGACCAAGCGCTGCACTCAAAATCGCGGCCCTTTGCGGACTCTTCATCAGGCTCACGTCCCTGATACATAGCCTCACGTTTCGCGTAGTCATCTCCAGCTCGTGCAGCAGTGACCATCTCATTGAGATAGCGTTCGAGCTCGTCAAATGTTCCGCGTAAGGCTTGAGCTTGAGTCGCGCGTGACTTGCCACGCTTCGGCGTCGCAGAGAGGACTATGCCTGCCCGCGGCTTGACGGTCATCTCTTCCACGGTCCTGCCTTTCGGCTTAACAACGTGGCCTCTCGCGCCGATCACGCAAGCTGCACCTTGCTGGACATTGATCGTTGTCACTCCAGAACGAAGGAAGTTTTCGAAGGTCACGTTGACCGGGTCGATCGAGTCCCGCACATCGAGGAAGGGAGCGACGTCGATGTTCTCATTCGGTCGGTCCATGCCTCCCGAGGTGATCGCTTCAACGAAGCCCGGATAGGCAACGAGCCCTGATGCGTCAATGTGCTCGGCATCCCAAGGCGCGTCGACATCAACGCCAATCGCGGTGATGCGACCGTCCTCGATGACGATCTTGCCGTTTTCGATGACTTCACCAGTGAGGGTGACGATCTTGCCGGCCTCGATCACCAATTTGCCGTCAGCGGCGTTGGCGAGGGGAGCTGCGGCGACGAATAGAAGTGAGAGGAGTGCGCTGGAAGTCTTCATGGTTCTCTGGACGCTTCGTGTGAGGTTAATCATCGGAGTTCTATTTCTGCTCAGTGGAGGACGCGCCATTCAGCACGACTCCCACTGGACGAGTTGTCAGTTCAAAGGGTTTCCCGTTCCACAGAACCAAGTCTGCGTCGAGCCCTTTACTCAGCGTTCCGACGCGGTCGGAGACGCCCAAGAGGGTCGCGGGTACGGAGGTCACTGCGGCGAGCGCAGCGTCGAAAGAGAGGCCGCCACGCCTTGCGTAGGCGGCTTGTTCAGCGAGAGTGTTTCCGCTGCCAAATCCGGCGTGTGCCGACAGCGCGAGCGGCACGCCAGCTTCGTTCAGTTTTGCGGCGACGTCCCAGCTCATAAAGGCTCCGTCCGTCGTGCGGCCATCAGATGAGAATGGGGGCAGGCAGACAGCAGCGCCTGAGCGCGTCAACAATCCGATCTCGCGCCAAGCCTCCGCGCCCGCGTCGATGACGATGCGCATTGAGCCCATCCCCTCCGCGGCCATTTCCTCTGCGAGAAACACTGTCGTTCGGATGTCTTGAGTCGTCCAAGCTTGCACAAAGACTGGCGTCTTGCCTGCGAGTGCCGCCAAGAGCTCAGCGCGACCCGGTCGGGCTGCTTCGCCGCCATGCTCCTCTTGCCAGGCGTCGTAGAACGCCTTGCGCCATGCCCACTCAACGCCCATGCGGGTCGTTGGCCTGCGCGCATAGAAGTTACCGGGGCGAGCGCCTGAGGGACGGTTCCCAGAGCTCGGCAGAGAGCCCATGGCGCCGCGCAAGAAGGCCGCATCTTTGACCAAGCGCGCCTCGAGCGTCTCTTCACCACCGGTCTTTAGGACCGCGCCCATTCCACCGACGACGTTCCGGTCGTAAGGGAAGGCCGCGACGGTCGTGATGCCTTGCTTTAGAGCTCGCTCCCAACCGCGCGCGTGAAGATCAAGCATCTCTGAGATGCGCGCGTTCGCGGTGATCTCATCCGACTGCTCGACCGTATTTTGGTTCGTTGAATAGCGGAAGCTCATGTCAACGAGACCCGCCGTAACCGTGTGAGCCACCATGTCTGCTCCACTGGGGCTCGTACCGCCCTTCACAGAGATGATCTTTCCGTCTTCGATGGTGACGGTGCCGTCTTCAACGAGGTTGCCCGGGGCTGTGTAGACGTTCTCTGCAAAGACGACTAGGCGGTCTCCAGAAGAGAGCGGCGCGAAGAGAGAGAGCGTGAGTAATGAGAGTGTGGAAATCATTTGCCTTCACCTCCGTGAACGCGGCGGCCATCTACCCAGACCTCTTCGAGACGAGAGGAGAGCTCGATCGGTGAGCCGCTCCAAAGAACAAAGTCAGCGTCGCGTCCAGGCGCGAGGGTGCCAGCGTGATCGCCAGCCCCAGAGAGCTCAGCCGCGCTAGCGGTCAAAGCGGACAGCGCGATGTTGGGGTTCAGCCCAGAGCGCACACAGAGCGCTGCACCTACACGCAGCTGTTCAGGAGAGTTAGCGGGGCCAACCAGCCCAAAGCCTATCTTCACTCCGGCTTTCACCAGGGCGTTGATCGAGCGTAAAGCCTTCTGGTTTGCGGACACTCCGATCGGATCACAGATGACCCCGAGGCCTGAGCCTGCGACTTCACCAGCGAGGTCTTCTGTCCAATAAGAGCCGAAGAGGGCGCCTTGGAGCTTGTGCTTCTTTGCGAGCGCTGAGGCGGAGCGAACGCTGAAGCGATCACGAACCCGAATCAGAACAGGGAGCTCTTGAGCAGTGGCCAAACCAAAGGACCCGGCCCCCTCAGTGAAGGCTGCGTCCAAGAGAGCGCTCAAGCTGCTGAGGCTCGTGGGAGCCTCGTCAGTCTTCACCGCTCCATAAGAAGCGTCTAGGCAGAGCTGCAGCTGTGAGTCGAGCACCCTGGCGTCGTGAGTCTTCACGAGAGCGCTGGCTCCAGAGCACGGCCGCCCGGTGTCGGGGCTCACCGAAACAGCGGTCACCCCGGCTTGGATGTTGCGCGCAAGGGACGCAGAGTGCGGACGCAGCGAGTGAACGATGCGAGCTTCAGGCATCAGCGGGCGCGTGTCATCGCGCCTCTCTGCTCCGATGCCATCCATCGTAAACGCGCCAAAGAAGCCAGGAGTCACCCAACCCTCGTGCTCAATAACCACGGCGCCATCGGGGATCTTTGCGGTTGAGCCTGCAGCGGTGACCTTGCCATCTGTGATGACAAGGACGCCGTTTTCTATCGGTTCACCGTGCCCTAAAAAGAGGTGCTCAGCGCGGACGACGAGCGCGTCCGATGCGACGGCGGGCGCCGCTAAGAGGAGTGCGAGTTGCAGCATCTGAATCATTCCTTGGGTTCCACAACGACGCGGCCGCCAACCAAGACAGCTTGCACGGTGGTTGTGGTTGAGAGGGGTTGTCCATCGAGGATGAGCAAGTCGGCTTGCTTGCCGAACTCGATCGCTCCGCGATCTTTTAAGTCGAACACGCGTGCGGGTCCGCTCGTAATGGCTGCCAATGCAGCGTCTTCATCGAGTCCGTATCCGACCGCGATCGCGGCGAGGAGAGAGAGGTCTCTCGTGGCGCTAGCCGACTGTCCGCCGGATCCGATCAAGACCTCGACGCCTGCTTCATGAAGAACTGATGCGAGCGAGGCGTCTTGCCCTTTGACCTCGTCATAGGCCTTGGCGCCGCGCGGCTCAGGATTAACGATCACTGCGATCTTTCGTGCTGCGAGCTCTTCCGCAAAAGAGGCAGCCTCTGTTCCTCCGGCGATCACCATTCGAAGTCGCCCATAACCAGCGGTTGCCTCGAGCAGATTACGAATCTCTGCGTGGCGGTGAATCTCTACAACAAGCGGTAGTTCGCCGTTAGCGACGCGCGCGAAGATCTCTTTCTCTGCGCTGTAGCTAGGCACCTTGGGGGGCTTGTCCTCTTTGTACTTCTCCTCTTTGAACTCCTTGTCTTCCTCTTCAGCTTCAGCGACCTCTTTGTCGCGGTCTTTCTTAGCCTTTTTGAAGTCCTTCTCGTGCTCTTTCACCTTCTCGGCGATGCCCTCTTTCCACTCTGCCAAGCTGTACCTGTACTCATTTTGAGAGGTGCGATATGAGATTCCGGAGCCGAGCAGAGCCTTCAGCCGATCGATCTGCGCGATGCGCTCAAAAGGGTCCATCGCTCTCGGTGATGACTCGACCATGGTGATGGTGCCGTCCCGGTTAAATCTCATTCCGTTCCCTCCGCTAGAGGGGTCGGTCAGTCCAACAGAAGCAGAGAGCGCCGCCTCCTCAAGGGTCACCAGCTCCTCAGCGGTGCCTGGGGCGAGACTCATAACGCTAGAGAGACCGCTCACAGCTGCTCGCCGCGCTGCCTGCAGTCTCACGCTGGTCACGCCGGCCTTCAGAGCCAAACTCTTCAGATAGCTTTGGCCATAGACGTCGATTGAGTCAGCAGTGCTCGTCGCTGGGGACGGAGAGGTGAACTGCAGATCTGCCGGCAAAACGCCGAGCGCAGACCACGGGTCGATCATGCCCACGCAGACCACAGCGCCGCTGAGCTCGCGCGCGCCTTCGGGGACCTCTATCCCCGCTTCGACCCGACGGATCACTCCATCAATGACCAAAATGTCCACATCCTTGAGCACCTCGCCCGGACGGA
>JAPKBY010000035.1 GCA_028823185.1 Planctomycetota bacterium | reverse complement strand
CCGCTCCTAGATTCATCACGGTGACAGAGCGCGCCATCGGCTTGTCTCCAGCTCGCACGCAAGACGTCCCCTGTTGTGCCGGCCAAGAGATGCATGACGTCCCGGGTGGTGAAGTCATCGAGGATGCCTTCGAGCCAGGGTTCTTCGCGCAGGCGGTCGAGTTGATTCTCATGGAGGATGTCGCCAATCCCGAAGATGCGCCTCCCTGCGCGGGCTTGATCTGCCAAGAACACGCGGTCCTCTTCCCATGAGACGGAGCCGACGAGGGAGACGATCGCCTCAGGATCTACCAGGTCGATGCGCTTCTTCGCCTCTAGTGGAGAGAGCCGCTCTGCGATGCAGTCGAGGACACTTACGTTGTGTTCTTCCGCGAGGGTCCCTGACAGGGCCAGCAGGTCGACGGGGTGGAAGTGGTAGTTGGATTTCGTCGTCTTGGAGCAGAAGTAGTCGCGGACGTAGATCTCACGCCCGGGAGGGTTTAAGAGGAGGACGCGCACGCGGTCACCTCTTCTTCTCCTTGGTTGTGTTCACGAAGGAGCCCTCTCGCGCTCGCGAGGACCTGCTCGACCTCGATTCGCATCAAGCACTCTGGTTGTCCATGAACACAAGAGAGCACCTTTGCGTCATGAACGTTGATGCAGGGGCTGCAAAGCGGCGGCGCGTAGTGAACGCGCGTGCGTGGCCCGAGCGGTGCGTACATGACAGGGGTCTCGGGGCCGAAGAGGCCAAGCGTTGGAGCGCCTTGGGCCGCTGCGAGATGCATCGGTCCGCTGTCGTTCGAGACGACGAGCGCCGCGCGCTGAAAGAGAGCGTTCAAAGCTCCGATAGAGAGCGCCCCTCCGAGATCAAGGAGTCGACCTGTAGGTAGTGGGCCTGCGGCACATAAGACGGAAGCGGTGATGTCACGTTCTGACTTGGCTCCGGTTATTGCAACGCGGACGCCATCCTCTCGAATCAGCCGCGAAGCGAGCGCAGCGAAGCGCTCTGCCGGCCAGCGGCGCTCGGGGGCTAAGTCTCCAGCGTTCGGGTTCAAGACAACGAGCGGTCGGCCATCTCGCTCTAGCTCTGAGTCGAGCTGTGCCTCGTGGGCGGGGCTCACCTTGAAAGCTGTGAGTTCCTCAGGCATCACCTCGCCACCGCTCTCTCCACCAGCGAGAGCGCGGAAGTTTCGCGCGACGTGCCAGTAGCGGTTGAAGGGCACCGTGTCTGTGTGGAGACCGCCACGGCGAGCTCCGGGGGCGGCGAAGCCAAAGGTCTTCGGAGCCCCGCTGAAAGCCGACGCGATCACCGAGAACCAAGTGAAGAACTCAAAGTCATAGACGCGTGCATAGCGTGCTCTGCGGACACCGAGCAGCATCTTTAAGAGGCGGCCGACGAGGGCTCGCTTTCCGCCGCCGCGGAGGTCGAGGCAGCGCACCTCGTCGTAGAGGCCGAAGCCCTCCGCGAGCTCGCGGTTTCCCGCCAAGGTGAGCAGGTCGATCCGAGCGTCAGGGTGATGCCGCCGAAGGGCCTGAATCGCCGGTGTCGCCAACTGGAGGCTCCCGAGACCCCAAAACTTGATCACCAGCCAGCGACCCGAGGTGTCAGCCTCCCGCCGCCGCAGGAGGGTGATGGGCTTCAGGAGGAAGCTAATGACAGGCCCGAGGCCGCGGTCGACAGCCTGAAGGGCTCTCATCGGGGGGCGGTTCGTGCTGTGGGTTTCCATCACCCCCTGAGTCTAACCGTCAGAGATCCGATCATGTCCGCGAGGATTCCGACGGTCGTTCATATCAGAGTGAACAGGAGATGGAGTACCCTCTTAGACCCCAACGGCTTTATAGCCCTGCTTGGGTCGCTGCGACCAGATAAACACCATGTGCGGATTCATCGGGATTTACGGACCGGAAGGCGTTGACGTTGCGGGCGAGGTCTATGAAGGCCTCCTGGCGGTGCAACACCGCGGACAAGACGCGGCCGGCATCACGACCTTTACGAACTCATTCCACGTCAAGAAGGGGCTCGGGCTCGTCCTTGAGGTCTTCAATGAGAACAACATGGCGCGCTTGCGGGGAAACCTCGGAGTGGGGCACGTCAGGTATCCCACGATCGGTGGAAACCAGGGCGAAGACGCTCAGCCGTTTCATATCCCGTACCCGATCGGCGTGGCGATGGCGCACAACGGAAACCTCTCGAACTATGAGGAGCTCGTTGAGCGCTACTTTAAAAACACCGCGACGCGGCTCAACTCGACCTGCGACCTAGAGGTCATCCTCTACGTCTTTGTTCAGGCGCTTCAAGAGCGCATGGGGACAGGCAGGAAGATCCTGGCCGAAGATGTCTTCTATGCGGTCAGCGTCGTTCACCGAGAAGTTCGCGGCGCATACTCTGTCGTGGCTACGGTCCCCGACGTCGGACTGGTCTGCTTCCGTGATCCCTTTGGCATCAAACCGATCGTCTTCGGAGAGAAGGAGACGGAAGAGGGCAAGTGGTTCGCTTGTGCATCAGAGAGCGTCGTGCTGGACGTCAACGGCTACACCCGCAGCTTTGACGTTGGGCCTGGCGAGGCCGTGCTCGTGGATGAGGCTCGTGAGATCCATCGCCGTCGCGTGACAGAGCGAGACCACAGGCCGTGCATCTTTGAGCTGGTCTACTTCGCGAGGCCGGACTCCTTCCTCGACGACATCTCCGTTTACAAGACGCGCAAGCGCTTCGGAGAGGCCCTGGCGAACCAGTGGGTGGAATCAGGTGCGCCCACACCGGATGTCGTCATGCCCATCCCTGATTCAGCGCGTGACGCTGCGCTCTCCATGGCGCTTGGGCTCGACCTGCCCTATCGCGAGGGGCTCGTGAAGAACCGCTACATCGGACGCACCTTCATCATGCCGAACCAAAAGAGTCGGCGTAACTCGGTGCGGCGGAAGCTCAACCCGATCAAGATTGAGTTTGAGGGCAAGAAGGTCCTCCTCGTGGACGACTCAATCGTTCGCGGAAACACCTGCAAGCGGATCGTGCAGATGGTGCGCGACGCAGGCGCAACCGAGGTCTATCTAGCTTCAACGAGTCCGCCGCTCATCGCCCCGTGCCCCTATGGCGTGGACATGGCTTCGAAGACAGAGTTCGTGGCTACTGGTCGTAACAACGATGAGATCGCAGAGGAGCTCGGCGCAGACCACCTCCTCTATCTCGATCGGGATCTCATGAACGAGTGCGGGAAGGCTGGAAATGAGAAGATCGAAGACTTCTGCAATGCGTGCTTCACGGGTGAGTACCCGACTGGGGACATCACGGCAGAGGGTCTGCAGTCTATGGCTGGAGATCGCTGTAAGAACCGCGGCGAAACCCTCACAGACGAGACGGCCAGCGTTAACGCCTAAGGGCGGGCTGCTTTGAGCTAGGGAGAGGTCCTTGGACCGCCCTGGGCGCCCCAATGGTGGACCGCGCATGCGATTCAAGGGTCTCTGGGGCGAGGTCAGAGGACCAAAGACTTCAGGACAGCGCCTAATGCGCCGATCTCCGAGGCGAGTCGGTTTCTTATGCGGGTCCTCATCACCTCACCTATTTTCCCTCCTGACCTAGGAGGACCCTCGGTCTATGTGCCGAGCTTTGGGCGTTTCCTTGTAGAGCGGGGGCACGAGGTGAAGGTCATCGCCTTTTGCTCAGACCCAAAGCCACAAGGGCACCCATTCGAGGTGGAGGCGATCGCGCGCGGGTCGCTCCCTGTGCGGTACCTGAAAGCCTTCTGGAGCGTGCTGCGACAAGCGAAGAGCTATGACGTCGTGTACATCCAAGAGCACCTCGCCTTCTTGCATGTCCTGGCCGCCAAGCTGCGCGGAGTCCCGTGCGTGATCAGAATCATGGTTGACGGCTCTTGGGAGATCTCCCATCGCAAGGGGTGGTGTGATGGAGACGACATCGTGGCTTTTCAAGGCAAGCGCTATGGGTGGAAGGTCTCTCTGGCTCAGAGACTTCAACGGACATGGTGGCGCTGGGCAAAGCAGATAATCACCTGTTCAGACTTCCTACGCGGTGTTTTGGTCAACACCTACGGGGTAGACGAAGGCAAAGTTCAAACGATCTTCAACGCCTATCATGGGCCGGACCCAAGCAGCGTCACCGAGACTAAGGAGGAGGCGCGCCGAGCGCTAGGCCTTCGAAGTGACAGGCGCTACCTATTGACGATCTGTCGCTTGATGGTTTGGAAGCAGGTGGATCGCATCATCTCATCACTGAAGGAGCTCCCGGAGGATGTCGAGCTGCTGATCTGTGGTGACGGCCCCGAGCTCGAGTCATGGGAAGGCCTCGCTCGTTCGCTGGGCCTAGAGAACAGAGTTCACTTCCAAGGGAACGTCCCGCACGAGCTGGTTCCAAAGTACATCCGAGCAGCAGACATCTTTGTTTTATACAGCCGCTATGAGGGCCTCTCTCACACGCTCATAGAGGTGCAGACTTTGGGAACTCCAGCTGTCGCTTCTGCGGTCTGCGGAAACCCTGAGGTGGTCACCGACAGAGAGACCGGCAGGCTCGTGGGGGTAGATGACGGGCCCGGCCTGTGCCAAACGCTCGCCGACTTGCTTGAGAGCCCTGCACAAAGAGAGGCTTTGGGAGAAGCTGGCCGGGTCGCATCGGCTCGTTTTGGAAGATCTGACACATTTACGAGGGTTGAGAAAGTCCTCATTAAGGCCATAGGAAGACCGTTTGGTGCCCCAAAACAGGGCTAATGTCCCGAATTCGCACCCGAAGTGAGACGCTGACTCGAATCAGAGTCGAATCTGGCCGATATACTTGTGTCCCTGGAGCTATGCGTTCATTAGCGAAACGGGGACAAGGATCCCGTCGCTTCGGGCCTGAATGCAACAACCCAATATAAGCCGATGAAAGTCCTCTTTATTCACGAATACCTACCCCAAGAGATGCTTGGGATTATGTGGCTCTCGCGCGCGCTAAAAGATGCCGGGCACGAGGCGCAGGTCCTCTTCATCCCCGATTCCAAGTGGCTAGACCAAGCGGTGGAATACAACCCCGACATAGTCGCCTACTCGACGACCACGGGGATGCACCTCTATATCGCAGAGGTCAACCGCTCCGTGAAGAAGGTCTTGCCCAATGCGCTCTGCGTTGTGGGTGGTCCGCACACGAGCTTCTCTCCGGAGTTTGTTGAAGAGACAGGCATCGACGCTATCTGCCGCGGGGAAGGCGAGCACGCTTTCGTCGAGCTCTGTAACAAGATGCAGGCTGGCGAGGACTACTACGAGACGCCGAATTTCTGGTTCAAGCACCCTGAGACAGGGGAGATCATTAAGAACTGCCAGGCGCCCCTGGTGGACGACCTTGATGCGCTCGGAATTCCTGACCGAAGGCTCGTCTATGACGTGAGCCCGCTCTACGCCAACGCGGAGCGCAAGGTCTTCGTCACCCAGCGTGGGTGTCCGATGAATTGTTCATTCTGCTTCCATCACGCATGGAAGAAGAACATCTACGAGACCACCAACAAGACCTACGTCAGAAAGCGCTCTGTTGACCACACGCTCGAAGAGCTGAAGTGGGTGAAAGCTAACTACCCGCTCAAGTTCGTTCACTTCGTGGATGACATCTTTAATTTGAGCAACAAGTGGCTGGATGAGTTCTGTGAGCGTTATCCGAAAGAGGTGGGCATCCCCTTCGATGTGATCTTGATGGCGAATATGACGACCGAGGAGCACATCAAGAAGCTTCGGTCGGCGGGGTGCGTCTATGCACGAATCGCGATTGAGGCTGCTTCTGATTACATTCGAAACGCGATCTTCAGGAAGAACACGACCAGAAAGCAACTGACGGACGCCGCTGGATGGATCAAGAAGCACGGTATCCGGCTCGGAACGCTCAATATGTTGGGCGGCCCCGGCGGGACGATTGAAGACGAGTGGGACACGGTCAAGCTGAACATTGAGTGCAAGACGGACCACCCGTTGGTCTCGATCATGCAGCCCTACCCTGGCTTCGACATCAATGAGATGACGAAGGACATGGGCTATGCGGTCAGCGGTTATGACGATTTCCCGCACAAGTTCAACCGAACCTCTTCGATTGAGTTCGACAACAAGCACGTCATCGAGAACCTTCACAAGTGGTTCCCCTTGGTGGTTCGATATCCATGGCTCATGCCGGTCGCTAAGAAGGCGATCCATATCAAATTTCTCGGTCGACTCTATCTCGTGATGTACATGCTCTATAGCGAGTACCTCGTGGCCGAGCAGACGCAAACCTATGCTCGCGCGCAGGGCGATAAAGGCCTGCGTCACTGGGCCCCCTTTGACTTTGTCTATCGACTTGGAACGAAGGGCGTGTTCCGCGTTTACCAAGCGATCTTCCCGAAGCTCTTGGGCCGGTTCTTCACCCCGTCTCAAGCCGGGCTGCGACTACAGATGGGCGATGAGCGTGTCATCGCGCATATGGATTGAGGCGACGAGCCTCGAGCCATTTACCAAGAGAGCAGTGGAGTAGAAAGGCTCCACCTCTCAGCTGAAGCCGCGCAGAAAACACGGCCCTCCTCAAGGTGAGGAGCCGATCTTCTGTGCCACCAGGGGGGGTTGGTGCGCCCGACAGGATTCGAACCTGTGACTTCTTGCTTCGGAGGCAAGCACTCTATCCAGCTGAGCTACGGGCGCGTTTGGCGGCCGGACACTATAAGGACAGACCGAAGGGCCGGGAAGGAGCGCTTCCATGGGTAATTATCCCTAATTGGGGCACGCGGCCTAGGGGGCCTTTCCGGGGGGGGCAAATCGTGCAGTGAGAGCCCTTGGCGCGCATCCCTGGAATCGCCTAGAGGCGGCACCTTGACCATTTTGGCGGTCTGCCCCTACTATGAAGCCTCGGGTTATACCAAGAGTTCCAAGGAGCCCTTGGTCGCCCGAAAGACCGCAGACCGGTCTTTGAGATTTTAGAGAAGGATCCCGCATGAAAAGAGAGCCCCGTTTACAGCTAGTCGCTCTGAAGCCGAACGCGGCCGAGGTGTGGACGGGAGTTGCGCTCTTCGCGTTGCTTGTATCAGCGCTCCTTCTCTTTTTGCCGAAAGGCCCGGTGTTGGCAGGGGCTATCAGTCACCAAGACACTGACGCTGACGGGTTGACTGATGCCCAAGAGCAAATCCTAAACACAAATCAGGTCCAGGTTGATTCGGATGGAGACGGCTACTCTGACGCTGAAGAGTTCGCGCGACACAGCTCTCCGACGCACCCCTTGAGCACGCCTCTTCCCTCTACCGTTGACATCGCTCTCAGCGCCCGTGGCGACTCCGATCGGCTAGTCGTCGTCTTCGCTGCATATATCGGGATGCTCCAGCCCTCCGAGGTCAACTTCAGTATGGGGGCGCTGCTTGGCAGTAGGGTTTCAAATATTCCTGCTTGGTATTTTATGCGCGAGGCTTGGATGACATCGACGCCTGCCGCTGTGCCTGGAACATCTATCGTTATCGTGGAGATGTCTCTTCCTCCTCACTTTGTTCACGCCCTCGGAAACGTCTCACTCTTTGGAGTGCTGGAAGACTCGAACACCGGGGCCGCACTTGCAGCGGATGTGATTGATATAGGCTCCGCGAACGGCGTCGTCTTTATGCGCTCACCGGTGATCATGATGCGCAGCGCCCAGCAGGTCGGAGGGACAGGAGTTCCCCTCGCTGGGTCTGTCTACCTTCCGATCCCTCCTGGCGGAGACGGAGACATTCCGCTGTCTTGGACGCCAGGCCAGGTCTGCTACCAGAAAACGCAAGCTGTTGGGGCAGGGGGCGGAGTCATCACACACGAGGTCGTAGAGGCCGAGTGCAGGGATGGATGGGATGCCTACTGCAAAATGGACTGCTCCGGCTCTGTTGGGTCGACTTTCAACACCTTGGACCCCGCCGTCCTCGTTGGCGGCTAGACGGGCTCAGGGCTTTTGGCCCTCTGAACCCGAAGGGAGCAAAAAGGCCTTCATCTAGAGGAATTGACAGGGAAAGCCTATTGTGGGGAACACAACCCCAGGGCCAGCCGTCATTTGGTGAACCACCCTTAGGGTCTTCATGGAATCTCCCAGTAGCAACGATCCCGACAAAGAGCTCATCCTCCGTTGTCAGGCAGCAGCACCAATCGGCCTCGAGGGCTGTTTTCGAGAGCTGTACGACGCCTATAAGGATCGCGTTTACAACGTCTGCTATCGCATTACGGGCAACGCGAATGATGCGCTTGATGCAGCGCAGGACACATTCGGGATCCTCTACAGAAAGGTCGATAGCTTCCGTTTTCAGTCCAAGTTCTCGAGCTGGGTATATCGAATAGCTGTCAACGCGAGCATCGACTTGAAGCGCAGGGCTGCAAACCGTCGCCTCCCCTCCTTGGATCAAATGACCCAGGTTAGAGGTGAGGACTCTCCCAGCCTTGAACCTGTTGACGAGGGCGCGCCGAGCCCCATTGAGTGCGCGGCCACAGTAGAGCTTGAGAAAGAGGTGCAGGCGGCGATCACCCGGCTTTCCCCTAAAATGAGGGGCATAACCGTCTTGCGATATATGCAGGGGCTCTCCTATGAAGAGATCTCGATCTCGCTTGGGATCTCACTCGGAACAGTGAAATCTCGTCTCGCGCGTGCACATCAAGCGCTTGACCGGGAACTGACACCGCTCCTCGACCGTCATGGTCTCCGATAAGACAACGCGCACCTCACCCCATGAACTCCAAGAACACAGCACTTTATGAAGCCCTCGCCGATGCGGCGGGCTCAGGGTGTGAGCTCAGCGAGGAGTGGAGAGAGCGCATAGCCGTCAGCGACGAGCTAAGGATGGTCGCAGAGCGCTTCTACCGTTCTTGCGCGATCATGGGTGAGTTAAAGGCAATGCCTGCCCCAGAAGAGCTACGCGGGCGGGTCGTTAGCACTCTGCAGGCTGGATACCGCGAAGACCGTGCAGCAACGATGTTGATTGGCTTGCGCGATCAAACAGCCCCGCCAGAGCTAGAGGCGCTCGTCGCAGAATCTATCCCTGGCGCGGTTCAACGCACGGCTCCTCCAGAGCTGGACGAGCGGGTTGAAGCGCTCTTAGAGGACTGGGAGAAAACAGAGGCTGGCGAACAGGCGCCCTTGACGATGATGAGGTCGCGCGGCCGGGCAGCGCTGATCGGCTTAGCCACAGCAGCGAGCCTCTTGTTCGTGGTCGCCCTGACCACTCAAGGACAGAGCGATCACGAGAAGCAACGCGACAGCATCGTCGCAGCCATCTCAACGATCACTGAGGGCCGACCGACAGGGGGCACGGCGCTCTTTGCGGAGGGGCTTCTCTCGGGTGTGACCGGGGGACTCTCGGACGAGAACCTCGCAGCGATTCGCCAATTGAGCCCAACAGGACAAACTCAAAGCAGGCGCACCTCGCCTAATAGAGCGGCGTCAGCATCGCCCTCCTCAAGGAGGCCTGGGCAGGGGGCTCAGTCAGGATCACAAGCAGCCAGCGCTGGGAATTCAGCCGCCGCCGGGCGCGAAGGCGCAGACCTTCTCACTCGCTTGGCCGACAGCGGGCTGCCTCCCCACCATGGCGTGCGAAGAGTGGAGATCAGAGAGGGGGCGGACTCTCCTTTCACCTTGATCTACCGTGAGGAGCTCTCCGTTGACGAAGAGGGGCGCTTCGCTATCGACCCGGTCGAGGTCGTCGAGCCACAGATGAGCCCGTCTAAGCGTGAGCTCTTCTTGCTCATGCAAAAGACTCGCGAAGGCTTCTTCTATCGCTATCGAGACTTCCGCATTCGAGACCTGGCTCGTTTCCTAGAGCAATACACCGTGACGGAGAGTCAGTATCCGGTCTTCGTTGTGAACCGTGAATGCGTGGAGCTCGAGATCAGGCGCACCGGCGCTCAAGGTGAACGGCGCGTCATCTGTGTTGATCCAGAGAC
>JAPKBY010000509.1 GCA_028823185.1 Planctomycetota bacterium | reverse complement strand
TCACCGAGGTGCAGCCCCACTGCCCTAGGGATTCAACTCCATGGTCGAGGATCTGATGAGCGATCTCACCGAGGACTCGTTCGAGGTCTGCTGCGTTCACTTTTTCTCCTGTCCCTTGTTCGCGTAGCGGCGCTCGATCCCTGTGATCTTGTCAACTCTGCGGCCGTGCCGCTCCGCGCCCTCTGGTGTTCCCAAGAAGGCTCTAACGACATCTAAAATGGTTTGTTCTTCGAGCATCCTCCCGCCGAGGGAGAGGACGTTCGCATAGTTGTGTTCCCGCGCATTCCGCGCAGTCTGCTCGTCATAACACATGGCAGCCCTGACGCCGGGCACCTTGTTTGCTGCCATCGCTGAACCAATCCCTGCCCCGTCAATGACAATGCCGAGGTCAGAGCGACCATGCGTCACCGCCTCCGCGACAGCGTGGGCAAAGTCTGGGTAGTCGACAGCGCTCTCATCCTTGCAGCCTAGATCGAAGGCTATGTGTCCGAGCTCTTCGACATACTTCAAGACGTGCACCTTCGTAGCGAAGCCGCCGTGATCCGAGGCGATGGCGACGCGCAAGGCACGCCCTGGCGTAAGAGCCCGCTGGCCAACCGCCGCCGTGTGGCCTTCGATCAGCTCGATCTTCCGCCTCCAAGCCTCTTCCCGTGCGGCAGGTGTCGGGCTCGCTCCGCCTGGGATCACGAAGCGCCCCCCATCCGGCACGCGCTCAAGACACCTGAGGGTGACGAGCTCTCTACCGCGACCCTTCTTCCTGCCCTCATTCGGGTCGGGATCGGCAGGCCTAACTGGCCCATCACAAGGACCGAGGCTCACGTGGACTCCGCCCACTCGCTCCCCTGTCCCCATCCCACGCTGGCTCACGACCTCGCCCACCACGCGGTGCACCAAGCCTGACAGCTCCTCTTTAGAAACGGATCTCACCCGCCTAGTCTACCGTCAGGTGCTCCCCACGCGAGGAGCAGCTATCCCTCTACTACGAGATCTCCGGCCGCCTGGACATGAGCGCGATAGAGCGCTGCTAGGCGCTGGGTCACCGGTCCGACCTCTCCAGAGCCGATCGTGCGCCCATCCACCTGAGTGACCGCAGCAAGCTCACCCATCGTCCCTGTACAGAACATCTCGTCTGCTCGATAAACCTCTACCTGAGTGAAGTCTCGCTCGACAGCTGGCACCCCATTCTCGGCGCAGAGGGCGAGCACCGTCCTCCGGGTGACCCCCTCTGGGCAAGCGACCAAGCGGCTGGTGATCACCTCGCCGTCTTGAACACAGAAGACATGGGTCGCGTTCGTCTCAGCCACAAAGCCCCGCTGATCGAGCATAAGGGCGTCATCTGCGCCGGCAGCGTTCGCCTCGATCTTCGCCATGATCGATTGGATCAAGTTGTTGCTGTGGATCTTCGGGTCAAGGCAGTCTGGAGAGAAGCGGCGCACGCTCGAGGTCGAGAGAGAGAGTCCGCCCGTGTCGTAGACCGGGGCCTTGTACTCCGCGAGAACGATCAGGGTCGGCCCCGACTGGTTCAGGCGTGGATCCATCCCTGAGGTGATCTTGGTCCCGCGAGAGAGCGTCAACCTGATGTGCACCCCATCGAACATCTTGTTCGCCTCTAAGGTCTTCTTTATCTCAGCCGTAAGCTCCTCGTGGCTCGGTATCTCCGCGAAAGCCAGCGCCTTTGCTGAGTGAACGAGACGTTCGAGGTGGGCTGTGAGCGCAAAGATCTTGCCGTTATAAAGCCGCAGGCCCTCCCACACTCCGTCGCCACCTTGCACGAGCGAGTCGAATGGGCTCACGCCCGCCTCGTCTCGGTGCACGAGGCGTCCGCCAATGTTCACGATCAGGTCACGGTTTCGTTCATCAAAATTCTGAAGCATCGCGTGGCTCCTTCAAGCCGTGATTCGGTGTTCAAACAAGGTCTCGTAAAGCGCTAAGCACTCGTCATACATCACCGAGAGGTGATCAGGAAGTTGCGCAGGGTTAGGACGATACTCGCC
>JAPKBY010000508.1 GCA_028823185.1 Planctomycetota bacterium | reverse complement strand
TCGCCTACCGCGTCGTTCAAGCGGAGGTGGATCACATCGAAGAGTTGATGTCTCCCTGGAAGCCTGAGAGTGATCTCTCACGCTTCGCTGCCCTCTCTCCAGGAGAGGCGCTGCGCGTGGCGCCTGAGACCCTCGCGGTTCTCGCGATCGCCCGAGAGACTTGGGCTGCGACAGGCGGGGCCTTTGACCCGACCATCGGAGCGGTGGTGGAGGCGAGCGGCTTTGGAGTCGCGGAGGAGCCAGCGTCGCTCGCTCAGCGCGAGCGCTCTCGCTCCGCGGTGGGATTCGACGCTGTCGTGATTGACGTACAGGCTGAGACCTTGATGAAGCTCCGAGAGGGAGTGCGCCTTGATCTCTCAGCGGTGGCGAAGGGCTACTCGGTGGACCGGGCGGCTGAAGCCTTGGAGGCTGCAGGCTTTGATGACTTCCTCTTAGAGGTCGGTGGCGAGCTCGTTTGCCACGGTGGCAGCGGAAGAGCTGGGCGTTGGATTGTCGGCATCGAAGCGCCCACTCTTCTTTCAGAGGTTTTGGTCCGTTTGGCGCTCACTGATTTGGCCGTCGCTACCAGCGGTGACTACCGCAATGTTCGGGAGCTTGAGGGCAACTCCAAGAGTCACCTCTTTGACCCTGAGACAGGAGAGTCCATCTCTAGCTCACTCCGCTCCGTGACAGTCATCGCAGAGGACTGCGCTACGGCGGACGCTTACGCGACCGCTGCGATGGTGATGGGCATTGAGGCTGCCGCTGCCTGGATCGAGTCCGTAGACGGCGTAGAGGCTGTCTTTGTCTCCCAGGGAGTTGAGGGAGCGTGGGTCGAGCACTGGACCAGCGGTGCGCGCGCCTAGGAGATGGAATGAGGTCTTCGCTGCTTGGAGCGATGCCTTTAGAGAGACGCTCTCGCTCGCGTAGCTAGCTTTAGGCTTCGTATTCGCAATCGCTCTCTGTGAGCGCCGGAGCCCCTGCTCGGTTGGCAGCCTCACGTGCCTTCTCGCAGAGGCAATCCGCGAGGGGCTTCCCGTCCGCGTCGATGCCGCCACAAGATCCGCTGAGGGCTTTTCGCTGGAAGATGAGGCCGACCGCGAGCCCCGCCATCGCGAGGCCCCACACCAGCAAGGCAGCGAGGGCGATTGAGAAGAAGCTCATGGAGATATTTTAACTGCTCTTCAGCGCCTGTCACGTATCTCTACATAGTCACCGCTCGTTTGCTCGCAGAGCGCCTCTAGAGCCCCATCACTCTGGCCTCCTAATTGAATCGCGTGGCACTTGATGCGCGCCTCTTCGTTGAAGCTGCGCATAAAAGGTGTGATCCAGCCCGGCCCCTCCGTCGTCTCTCCGTCACAGAGAACGATGATGGTGTCTGCTTCGAGCGCTTTTGGCTTGGACGCGCTGACCGCGTTCAGGACACCCCGCTTTAAATCGGTCCCACCGTCCGGAGGTCTCTTTTGAATCCACTGTCTTAGAGATTTGAGATTGCGTTCGTTCGCAGGGATCAGGTCCCCACGGAATCGTCGCAACTTGCTGTTAAAGATGACGACGTCGAAGCGGGTGCTCTCCCCCAAATCCTCCAGGCAGCTGAGGAGTTGATCTGTCGCTTCACTGAAGCGTGTGTTTTTCTTGCTGTTGGATTGAGACCGGTCGGACTTGAAGTTTGTCTCCATTGAGCCCGAACCATCGAGGACGAAGACGACCCTGTCGGTCATGGGTCTCAGGCCAAAGAAGGAGGCTTGAGTGCGCGTCGCTGATGCTTGGTCCGTGGGTGGACTGTTTTCATTCGTCTTCATGGACCTCCACCAAGTTCGCCATCGCTCGGGCCTCTGCCCGAGCTTTAGGCCAGAACGATTCACCAGCGCGCGCTCAAGCTCGCCCAGAATCCTAGCTGCCTGGAGTCCAGCGCTCTCGCGCGCCAGCCACAAGCTCATCGCTTCAATCATGAGGGGCGCTACGCGCTGATCGCTGAGCTTGGCGCACATAGAGATCGCGCGAGAGGAGGTGCGCCAGTCATTTGCTG
>JAPKBY010000507.1 GCA_028823185.1 Planctomycetota bacterium | reverse complement strand
CACATCTAAGAAGGCCTCATCAAGGCTCAGCGGCTCCACGAGCGGCGTATAGCGCTTGAAGATCTCCATGATCTCTCGAGAGGCCTGCGTATAGCGTTTGAAGTCCGGCGGCAAGAGGACGAGGTCTGGACAGAGCCGCGCCGCATGCGCAGTGGGCATCGCGCTCTTGATCCCATACTTCCTCGCCTCATAGCTCGCGGCGGATATCACTCCCCTGCCGGCGGAGGGGCCGCCTACGCAGACGGGTCGACCTGCGAGAGCCGGGCTATCACGAACCTCAACAGACGCGTAGAAGGCGTCCATATCGATGTGAAGGATGGAGAGGTTGTGCGAACTCACGCACAGAGGGTGCCCGAAGAGGGCGAAGCCCGTCAAACGCGGCGGAGCACCTCGGCCCTCAGGCCACGCTCAGCAACGATCAGCGGACTCAGGCCTCAAGCAAGGCTTCGGACCCCTCGCCCGGAGTCTCCGACAGCTGAAGGAAGGCCTCAAAGATCGCGAAGCGAGCGATCGTTGCGGTCGCGAAAATCCCTACGCAACAGAGCAGCACACCAGCCATAGCGAAGAGGCCGTTCACCAGCATGAAAGCAAAGAGTCGTAAACGGTTCCCTTTGGCCATCGCCCAAGAGCGCTTGACAGCGTTAACGGGTTGGCGATCTTCATAGAGGAGCGCCGCCTCAGAGAGCACGAGCCCCGTCCCCACATAGATGCTGACGAACAATACAAACAAGAATAAAACGACACCAACGGCGATTAAGAGAGCCGTAACTGCGGCACTCATCTCTGAACCATGACCACCCTCAGAGACGGTCATTGGTACGACAAAGGCAACCGCCAGCAAGCCAAATAGAATGCCGAGAGGGAGCACCGCCAAGACGCTGGCCAGGCCGACAAGGAGCCGCGTCAGGAGTAGAGGCAGGAACTTACCTTGGTGATCGAAGATGCCTCCTGAGGTCGCCTCCCCAGTCTGCATCACGGAGCGAAAGTTCAAAAAGAGTCCCGCCGCGAGCCAGACCGACGCGAGAAAGAGGCCGATGCCGAGGACGCAACCGCCACAAACTAAAAAGACCACCGCATCTTCTCCGAGCGCCTCACCGAGCAGGTCTAAGCCCTGAAGGCTCACCTGGACTCCTCCCTCAAGAAAGAACAAGAGGATCCCACCACCCCACAGGTGAGCAGGCTGGAGCTTCATCGTCCCGAAGACAGATTTGAGCGAGCGGATCGGGTCGAAGGCTTGACTGAAGTTCATGGGTGGCTTCTTGAGAGAATCTGACAACAGGATCTTGAGTAGGCCGTAAGCATACAAAACTCAAACGCTGCGCTCTTCGTGCTCAAAGCCCTGAAGCACCTCAAATCAGAGGCCAAATCGCCCCATCAAGAGCTTTCGAAACTCGAACACTTCGCTCGAGAACTCGTCCTCCTCCGCAAGATTCAGCTCTTCATTGATGGACGGGAGTTCGGAATAGAGCTCTGTAGCGACCAACTCTTCCGCCCTTCTCCATTCGGTGAAGCGGTGAGTCTGCGTCCGAATCGTGCGTCCCATGACATCCCCACGGGGATATTGAGCCCGGGGCGCAACGGAGCTTAGAGACTCCCCATTCAAAAGGAGGCCTGTCAGGTTTCTCCCGTCGAGACCCTCCGGACTCTCCAAGCCTGCGAGCCCGGCCAAGGTCGGAAAGAGGTCGACGAGCTCAACGAAAGAGCTGAGCTCACGAGCATCGATTCCGGGTCCGCGAACGATGAGCGGCACACGCAAGGCTTGCTCAAAGACGGTCTGCTTGGCCCACATCCCGAGCTCATTGAAGTGCCAACCATGATCACCCCAGACTACGACGATCGTGTCGTCGGCGAGACCGCTCTCCTCAAGTGAGGCTAAGACGCGCCCGATCTGAGCGTCCACAAAGCTAGCGCATGCTCGATAGCCTCGCGTGAGTCGACTCGCGAGCTCAGGTGAGAAGTCTCCTTCGTCGGGGACGTCTTGATAAGCGCGCAGCTCTCCTGAGTCATGCA
>JAPKBY010000506.1 GCA_028823185.1 Planctomycetota bacterium | reverse complement strand
GTCGATACAGGCCGAAAGAGTTGAAGCAGATCAGGCAGATCGCGCTCACCAGCGCGAAGACCTGAGTGTATGTGCCGACCTGCATCACCTGGTCTACGCTGCCCCAACTCCCGCCGATTGCATAGGCCGTCCAACAAGCGAGCTGCAGCACGCCCAGGTCTACGAAGACCTGAACCGACAGCAGTAGCGGCTCATAGTTGCGGCGGAGGTAATTACCCAGGGAGGTCATGACCGAATGAAGATGTCGAGGTGAGAGAGGCTTGGATGTGGTGGTAAACGGACGGCGAGCGCACTCGGGGCAAGAAAATGCTATCGCTGTCCTGCCCTGATGAGGGCTAAGAGCCCTGTTACGCTATCGGCTGCCCTACCCGCCTCGACTGGATACCGTTTTTTAAAGGCCTTTATGGCACCCCGTCCTGCGCTGTCTGTAACGGCCCTCAGGGCCACCCATGGGACTCCCCAAGCTGCTGCGCAAGCCGCTGCCGCCGCTGTCTCCATTTCTGCCACACAAGGTCCAGACCTACCTCTTAGCGCCATGAAGCGACGCCAAGGGCTAAAGATTGCTCGGTCACTCGTCAAATAGACAGCTCTAGGCCCAGGCACAATCGCCTCCCACGCAGCCATCAAGGCCGAATCAGGCCTTGATTCACGGCCCTCGCGGACGCCCAGATCAGCCTGCACAGCTAGAGAGCAATGCACTAAGTCCCCGGCAGCGAGGCTCCTATCTAGAGATCCACAGGTCCCTACAACAAGTAGCGCCCGGCCAGCCCCAGAGCGTATGAGGGCCTCTGCAGCCCGCGCAGCAGCGACTTTCCCTACGCCACTGACGCAAGTGAGGACTACATCCTCCCCCACAGCGAGGCGTCTTAACTCCATGCCACCCTCCGAGCTGACGAGCTCACCTTGACCAGCCCAAGCCCCCAGCTCCGCTGGAAGGGCGCAGAGGACACCTATGGTCTGCTCAAAATCTACGGCTGTGGGCATGAGGACATTCTCTCCTAGGGGCCCTCCAAAGCCAAGCCGTAGCGCTCCCTAGAGACTCCTGACCTCATCAGGAGTTATCCTTCATAGCTATGCGCATCGCCATCACAGGATCTACTGGTTTCATCGGCGGCTATCTCGCCCGAGCTCTCTCGGCAGCTGGTCACGATCTCCGCTTGCTCGTTCGCCCCGGCCGAGAGGACGCCGCCCCCGAGGTAGAAGGCACCCAGCCAGAGCTCTTCGTCGGCGACCTCGCAGTGAGCGGTAGCCTGGAAGGCTTCCTCGAAGACTGCGGACTCTTGATTCACCTCGCGAGCGCACACGATCACTTCCCCGATGACGAGATGCGAGCGATCAACATCGACGGGACAGAGTCTCTCCTCGCTGAGGCAGCGCGCTGCGGCTATGACGGCAACCACGAGTTTGAGCTGTGGGTCGTCTCCTCAGCCGTCATCGGCGCCCCTGTCTACAGCTACTACCGTGACACGAAGCGCATTCAAGAGAAGCTCATTCGAGGCAGCGGCATCAACTGGACCTCGTTCAGACCGACCCTTGTCTATGGCGTTGGAGACATGCGTCACACCGCAACCCTCCTGCGCCAGTGCGCGCAGAGCAAGGGAAGCATCTGGGTCCCGCACGATGGTAAGAGCAAGATCAACCCCGTCCACGTGGATGACATGGTGGAAGCAGTCAAGCGCGTCTTTGACTTCTACCGCGGCGTGGACTGCTGCTACGATCTCGCAGGGCCTGAGGGCTTGCCCTATAACCAAATCCTCGACTCGGCCATCGAGGCTGTGTCCGGAGGAGTCAAGCGCAGGAACATCTCCAAGACCTGGGCTGATCGACTCATCTTCCTCAAGGGCCTCTTCACAGACGTCACCGAAGACCGCAGGGCCTCTGCTTACTTCACGCTCCATCACCAACACGACATAACCAACGCTGTCGAAGAGCTCGGCTGGTCTCCTCGCCCATACCGAGAAGGCATCAAAGAGGTCGCGCAAGGAGACTGGTGGCGGGAGTGAGGCTCTCGC
>JAPKBY010000505.1 GCA_028823185.1 Planctomycetota bacterium | reverse complement strand
TAGTCGCCGTCGTTGTCGATGTCCGCGAAGGTGCAATCGAGGGTCGAATCGTTGACCGCCTGGATCTGTGTCTGCTGGTTCACGAAGGAGAGGCCGCCGTCGTTGCGCCACAGACGTTCGCGGCTGGAGAGCGAGCCGACGAAGGCGTCGAGGTCGCCGTCGTTGTCGTAGTCACACAAGGCGATCTCGTTGTCGTCATAGCTCCCTGCGAGGGGGCTCTGCGAGGTGAACCCGAGGCTCCCGGAGGGGACGAGGTCGTTCCGCACCGCGCCCTCCTGGTAACCAGAGAGGCTCACGAGGAAGAGATCGATGTCGGTGTCGCCGTCGAGATCTGCGGCCTCGCCCTCATAGGTCGAAGTGGACCCGCTCGGGATGAGGCTCGAGGCGTCGGTGAAATGTCCGACACCGTCATTTAGCATCAAGTAGTGATTGCCGCCTGAGTTCGAGGAGCGGCAGAGGCCGACAAAGTCGAGGTCCCAGTCGCCGTCGACGTCGACGAGCTGCACGTCCATGTGGGCGCGCTTGGTGGGCGCGTTCAAGGCGGCGGCGTCTTCGGTGAAGTGACCGAAGCCGTTGTTTCGATAAAAGCGTGGCTTGCCACCAGGCGCCGAAAGGAGCGACGGTCCCGCGTCACACAAGATGAGGTCGAGGTCGCCGTCATCATCGAGGTCGCCGAACTGACCTGCGGCGGAGTTCAGACTTGTGGTGAGGCCGCGTGTGCTGCCCTCTTCGTCGAAGTAGCCCGCTTGGGTGACGCCGCGGTTCATGTAGAGGAAGGGGCGATCTGTGTTGAAGCCGTTCGCATAGAGCGCATCGGGCCAACCATCCGCGTCGACGTCGGCGCAAGTGACGCCCTTGCCGTTGGAGGTACGGGAACCGAGACGAGCGAGGCTCTCATCCGTAAAACTGCTGGAGCCCGTCTCAATGAGCTGGTTGATGACGAGGACGTTCTGCCGCTGCGTCCCGGCGCTGGAGAAGCCGTCGCCATCGGCGAAGAAGAGATCCAGATCCCCGTCGAGGTCCACGTCGCAGGCCTCGACGCCCTCGGACCAGCGAGGGGTCCCGGGGATCATGCCCGGCTGGTACTGAAACTGCTGCGCGCTCGCCGCGCTGGCGAAGAGCAAGCCCGCGAAGAGGCCGAGGAGTGTCTGCTTGTGATCTTTCATGTCCTCCTAATAATGCCCCTAAATCAACGTTCTCGGGTAGATCAGGGCTGTTTTTATGAGAGCAGCGGCTCTCTTAAGGGTGAATGAGGCCTATCCTGCAGAGGTGCAAGGGAAAGAAGACAACTATCGCGCCCGCCTAGGTGAGGCGCGCCTGCTCCTCATCTTCACCCCAGAGCTAGTTCTCGAGGGTGACCCGCTCGAGCGGCTGCGGCTCTTGCTGCCCCACGTCGATGTGATCCAAGTGCGGCCAAAGCCTGTCGCACGAGCGCAGAGCGCACAGCTGGCGACGGACCCTCCAGCCGAGGCGCGCGCGACGCATGACTGGACTGAGCTCGTCCTCGACCTCGTCGCAGACGCAGAGCCCGACGAAGGGGCTCGGCCGCTCGTCATGGTGAACGACCGCGTCGATGTCGCCATGGCGCTCCAAGAGCGTGGCTGCGCTGGAGTTCACCTCGGTCAAGCCGACCTGCCGACCGCAGAGGCCCGCGCCTTGCTCGGGGAGGACGCCATCATTGGTCTCTCAACACATGACATGAGGGATGTCGCCATGACCCTCGACCAGCCCATCGACTATCTCGGCTTTGGCCCTGTCTTCGCGAGCGAGACCAAGGGGTACAGCCAAGGCCGTGGCGCAGAGACCGCCTGGGTCGCCTCGGAGGCGGTCTCTGTCCCAGTCTTCGCCATCGGTGGCATCACCCCAGCCAACGCGACCGAGCTCAAAAGCGTTGGTCGCGCCGCGGTCTCTTCTGCGCTCCTCACCGCGACAGACCCGGTCGAAGCAGCGCTCACCTTGCGCTCAGCGCTCGGCGCTTAAGGCTCAGCGCTCGGCGCTTAAGGCTCAGCGCTCGG
>JAPKBY010000504.1 GCA_028823185.1 Planctomycetota bacterium | reverse complement strand
TGCCCGACGCTGAAGGCATGTACCCGATCGCACGTCCTGGCGTGAGCAAGCCCTACTAAGCGGACCGCACCTCTCCCTTTAACTGACATCAAAGGACTCATCGTGACTCTTCGTTCTGCCACTCTCTTCGCCCTCGCGCTGACGGCGCTCTTCATCACGCTCCCTACGACACCAGTCGAGGCTGCCCGGCAGCTCGAGACAGTGGACGATGACTCCCCTCTCCTCCAAGAGATGGACGTTATCGAAGGTCAGCTAAAGCTCCTCCGTCGCAACCTGAAGAAGCCAGAGGAGAACGCCAACTCGCTCAAAGCGATCCAAGAGATGCAGCGCGCGGCTGTCGCCTGTAAGGCGATGAGCTTCCCGATGGCAGAGGCAGCCGAAGGCGAAGCAAAGGCTGAGATCCTCAAGGGCTACAAGCTAGAGATGATCGGAATGATCGAGACGATCCTCTCGATGGAGCGCGCGCTCTTGAATGATGACAATGACAAGGCGCGCGAGCTCTACAAGACCATCAAAGGTTTTGAAGACTCGGGACACGAGAAATTCACCGACGAGGGCTGATTCATGCTCCGTCACCTGAGCGCGCTCGCGCTGATTACCTTCGCAGCGTGCAACACGGTCGAGTCGTCCATGATGGAGGTGAAGGAGCGACCCAACATCGTCTTCATCTTCTCAGACGATCACTCCACAGCCGCGATCTCTGCCTATGGTTCGCGGATCAACAACACCCCGAACCTCGATCGTCTCGCAGCTGAGGGCATGCTCTTTGAGAACACCTTCTGCACGAACAGCATCTGCGCGCCGAGCCGCGCCGTGATCTTGACGGGCAAGCACAGCCACCTGAACAGCGTGCCGACGAACGCCGAGAGCTTCGACGGCTCGCAGACGACCTTCCCCAAGCTCCTCCAGGCCGCGGACTATCAGACCGCGCTCGTCGGCAAGTGGCACCTGAAGTCCGACCCGACCGGATTCGACTTCTGGCGCGTGCTCCCTGGTCAAGGCGAGTATTACTCCCCGGAGTTTCTGACGCCCGATGGCCGCAAGAAGTACGAGGGCTACTGCACCGACCTCACGACAGACTTCGGCCTGGAGTGGCTCGACAGCCGCGAGGAGGACAAGCCCTTCTGCCTGATGCTCCAGCACAAGGCTCCCCATCGCTCTTGGATGCCAGGTCCAGATCATCTCGACCTCTATGACGGCGAGTGGATTCCGGAGCCCGACACCCTCTTCGATGAGTACTCGACTCGCAGCCGCGCCGCCTACGAGCAAGAGATGACCATCGCTCGGCACATGTACCTGCACTATGACCTGCAAGTCCCGCCGACGGAGACTGAGGGCGCAGACCTCAAGGGCCCCGACCGCGCCTATTCGCGCCTCTTAGACAGAATGACGCCCGAGCAGCGCGCAGCCTGGGACGCCGCCTATGCGCCGCGCAACGCCGCCTTCCGTGAGGCCAACCTCGTAGGTGAGGACCTCGTGCGCTGGAAGTACCAGCGCTACATCAAGAACTACCTGCGCTGCATCCAGTCCGTGGATGACAACGTCGGTCGCGTCATGGACTACCTCGAGGCCAACGGCCTCGCGGAGAACACGATCGTCATCTACTCCTCGGACCAGGGCTTCTACCTGGGCGAGCACGGCTGGTATGACAAGCGCTTCATGTACGAGCCCTCGCTGCGCATGCCCTTCATCGTGCGTTGGCCTGGCGTCACCGAGCCGGGCAGCCGCGACGAGCACCTCGTGCAGAACCTCGACTTCGCTGAGACCTTCTTGGACATCGCTGGGCTCGAGGCTCCGGATGACATGCAAGGAGCGAGCCTCGTCCCCTTCTTGCGCGGCGAAGAGCCTGAGGGTTGGCGCGAGTCGATCTACTATGAGTACTTCGAGGTCGGGATCCACGCCGTGGAGCCGCACTATGGCGTGCGCACGGATCGCCACAAGCTGATGCACTTCCACCGCATCGACGCTTGGGAGCTCTACGACCTAGAGACGGACCCCGATGAGGTGCACAACCTCTAC
>JAPKBY010000034.1 GCA_028823185.1 Planctomycetota bacterium | reverse complement strand
GTGTAGTGCGCATCATGTCCTGCCGGCCCGAAGAGCGTGAGCTCTCCTCGCGCGCGAGCTTCAGCGCTCATAGCCCCCCACGCCTCGACCAAGATGTGCGCTCCCTTCGATGGAATCAACGAGCCGAGGAAACGAACACGAAGCCTCTCCGTCCGCGGTGCCCGCTCAACGACTCCGCCCTCTGCCAGACCCGTCCCGAGGTGCTCTACGCGAGCGTCATCCAAGCCCCAGCGAATGAGCTCATCAGCGACAAAGCGGCTAGGAGAGAGGAAGCGATCCACATTCTGCGTGACGAGTTCGCGAACGCCTGCGTCACGCGCTTCTAGCTCCAAGGTCAGCTCCGCTGCTCGCTCAGGCGAGACGAGGCCGCTCTCACCATCACCATGCTCAGCGAGGGCTCGGCGTGTAGCGCGTGCCGCGTCCGAGAGATCTAGGCCTGTCGACTCCTTGAGCTTCGAGAGCCAACCTGCGAGGCGCTCCTCTAGACGCGTCTGCGTAAACTTCGTGTTCCCCATGCACTCACCACAACGTGACAAGTCCACGTCGTGACAGAGCTCACCATCCCACCCCAAGCGCTGCCCCCACCGCGGGCAGGTGAGCCAGAGATCATGCAGAGTGAAGACCACTGGGATGCGGCGCGAACGCGCCTCTTTGAGGCAGCCCAGAGAGAGATACATGAGGTGGTTGATGTGCACCACCTCAGGCTTGAAGGAGTCTAGGACGAGGGCGAAGGCCTCCTCTGCCGCTGGCAGAGACCAGGTCTCTTTGAGGCCCGCCAAGTGGAGGTTGTTCACGAACTCATGCACCCGAACGCCCTCGTGCGAGCGCTGCCCGAGGCTGCGATCCGGCTCTCCGATCGACTTCTCCGCGCAGAAGACCTCGACCTCATCTCCGCGCGCGACCAAGCGCCTCGCGACCTCGGCGGTATACACCTCCGTCCCGGCTGTGTTGGCCGGCGGGTACCGATGACTGACTAGGAGAACGCGCACAAGAGAGATCCAACCAAAGCTGAGCGCTCGGATCCACGCGCGAGCAGACTCTCTCTGTGATTCAACCCGCGAAGCAACGAACTAAGCTCCACCAGGCACAGGTGAATTTAGAGAGCGCGCCATAAAAGAAGCCCTTCATTCCACGCACGGCATCAGGCGTAGGTGTCAGCGGCCCCCCGACGAGCAGCGCCCGATCGGGCAGCGTCCTGCCTGCCTGAGAGCGCTTACGGGCCGCTGCGGTCCTGCCTAGGCCCGAGAGAACCGCGAGCTCTCCCTCAATCCAAGAGAGCGGGTGACCCGAAGCGAGCGCCAGACCCAAGCCAGCGAGCTCATAGAGGGCGAGCACCGGAGAGAGCAGCAGGAGCGTCCGCCAGCGCAGATTCCTCAAGAGGAACATCCAACGATTCCGGGCATGAAAGAAGAGCCGACGCGCGGGATAGCTGGGTCCCTCACGGAAGCTCACCCCCGCCGTCCCCGCTCTATGTTGCACGCAGACTCCTGCCGCCAACCTCAAGCGCATGCCCCTTGTCCGCAACCTCCACGAGAGATCAAGGTCTTCAAAGAGGATGAAGTAGTCCTCGTCAAAGCCCCCGACAGCAGCGACCGCCTGCGAGTCAGCGAGCAGCGCGAGTGAGATCACGACGTCCACATCACGCGCAACAGCTGCTCCTGCCGAAGCTAGCGGGGCGTAGAAGTTGTCCAGAGAGATCAAGCCTTGGCAGTGCGCTGAGCCGCCGTCGTAGTGAACCGTCTCTGGTGCATCAGCTAGGACGCTTCGAGGCTGCACCAGCGCCACTCCATCACCCGCAGCAGCTAAGAGCACCCGCAAGGTCAAGGGCGGACAGATGACGTCGTTATCGAGGAGCAGCACCCAGCGATTGCGCGCCGCCTCGAGCCCTAAATTGCGCGCTGCAGCAGGCCCTAGGTTTCCCCCAGCTTCAATCACCGTGATCCCAGGAGAGAGCTCGCGCGCGAGCTCAAGGCTCCCATCAGTGGAACTGTTGTCGACGAGGATCACCTCTGTAATCACGCCTTCTAGCGCGGCGACAGCGGGGAGCGTGTGCGCGAGGTGATCACGCCCCTGGTAGTTGACGATGACGACCGAGACGGGCGTCAGCGGGCTAAGACCCTGCTCCACGGCTTGGCTTGCTTCGCTCATCAGCCGAGGGGGAGCTCGAAGTCAGGGTGATGAACCGGGCGCCGATGACGAATGCAATAAGGGATGTTCATGACGATGCTGAAGAGCGCCTTCAAGAGCACCCACCAAGCACCGCGCGTCTCACGTAGAGAGCGACCGATACCGATCGTCCCTGTCGCGTCAGTCACCTCACCAGCCTCCTCTGCCGTCCGAGGTCGCAAGACCACCTCCTTGAGGACCAGCCAGGGCAGCTTCAAGAGCGCGCTGAGCGGTGCGTATTTAAGCATCGAGATCCCAGCGTTGCGCGCGTGATAGTAGAGGCTGCGCTGCCCTTGTTTGATCCCAAAGGGGGTCTCATGAAAGACCTCTACGCCCGGATACTGCAAGACGCGATAGCCAGCGTTCTGAAGCCTGCAGGTCAGGTCCCGTTCGTTTCCGTAGATGAAGAGGCGCTCATCGTAGAAGCCTGCCTCCGCCAGCGGCGCACGACGAGCGAGGGAGGCGCATCCGCGGAAGGTGCTCATATAGCGCTCCGTGTTTACCGCAGCAGAGCTCTTATAGCTCTCAGGCATCCCGGGCTCGACGACCTTAGTCGAGAGCACAGCAGTGCTCTCAGGCTCCTCCAAGAGGCGCGCTGTTGCGCCCGCTAACCAATCAGGCGGCAGCACCACATCATCGTCTAGGATCGCGATCCATGGCGTCTCAGCCTGCGCAAAGCCCACATTGAAGGTCTCACAGGCGCCGTAACGCGAGTGCGGCATCTCCACGAGGTGAACCGCAGGGAACTCTGCGCGGATCATATCTGCAGTCCCATCAGAGGACGCGTTGTCCACGACAACGACACGCGCGAAGGGGCGCGTCTGCCTGAAGAGCCCCTCTAAGTTGCGCCGCACGCTCTCGATCTTATTCCAAGATGAGATGACAGCTGTGGTTCCGGGGAGGCCATCCTTCGCTGCCGGAGCCAACTGATCTGCACGTCGCGCGAAGCTCGCGAGCTCAACAGAGGAGACGTCGCTGAAGGACTCACAAGCCTGAACAGCTGGGTCATCCACATTGATCGTCGCGGCGCGCCCGAGCGCCTCTGCTTTCTCAATGAGTCCAGTCGTGAGCGCCTGACTAGCGTGCGCTTCCAGCGCCGCCCTCTTCACCTGCACCCACGCGGTGATGTCATAGAGGACTCCACGTGGCGCCGGCTGATTCACGCCATAGAGCAGACAGTTGAACTGGGCCTTCTTCGCGGCATCAACGAGCGCTCGCAGCGCCGCGCGATGATCAGGGTGATGCTCGAGCGGCGAGGGAGCGTAGACCAAGCCGGGCGAGAACTCCTCCACCTCGCGCCCTATGCGAGCAGAAAGCTCTGGCTCCTCCGCGAGTCCTCCATCTTTAAAGGAGCAGAGCGTCGGTGAACCCAGGCCGAGCGCGCTCACCGCATTTACCGCCTCCGCTTCACGGGGAGTTCCAGCTCCGGTGAGGAAGACAACTCTGACCTCATCCCCGCGCGCAGCGTGGAAGGCCAACATTCCGCCACAACCCAAGACCTCATCGTCAGGATGCGGCGCGAGAACCAAGACACGACTCGGCAGCGCTTCAGGGTCCGCCAGCGGCGGGAAGTCCTTCCACACCGAGGGGGCAGCGCTTAAGAGCGGGTCATTCGGTAGAGAGTCCACAGGATCACGATGCGCGACGCCCTTCCAGCGCGAGGAGCGCTGTGTACCGGCGCTCAAGCTCGCGCGCTGTGTGAGCGGCGGTCGGGAGCCAGTCGGGCAAGACGGCGTGAGCATCCTGCAAGAGCCTCTCCTCCACAACAAGTCCGTTGATGCAGGCTGTCCAAGCCTCGACGTCGCCTGCAGGGAGGACGCGACCGGGGAAGCGCCCGCCATGACCCGCGGCGGCGAGCCTCTCAGGCAGCGCCCCGGCGTCAGAGACTAAGGTCGGCAGACCCAGAGCGAGGGCTTCATCAACGACCAATCCATAGCTCTCAGAGGCCAAGGAGGGGAAGGCTGCAATGTCAGCTTCGGCTGCAATCTCGACTAAATCTTCGGGTTGATAGGCACCACGCAGCTCAAGTTCGAGCGACCCTGCGGCCCTGCGAAGCTCAGCGTCGAAGCCGGCCTCAACCTCCCGCCCACAAAAGATGAGCCGTGCGCTGCCATTTGGCAACGCAGCGACGGCGCGAACGAGATCAAGGCAGCCCTTCACCCTCGCACGATTTCCAAAATGAAGGATGTTTAGAGGGCCCTCTCGACGCGCCACTGAACCACGAGCGAGCAACCTCGCCATCGAGAGCTGCTCTAGATTTGCGCTCTCATGCTCACCAAGGGAGAACTCTTCACAGAGCCCATGCGGGAGGCGGTGAACTCGACCAACGGGCAGCTTCACCTGCTTCTCTAAGCTCTCAGCTAGCCAGCGGCTCGGCACATAGATTTCGCTCGCCGCAGCGAGGTCAGCCTCAAAGGCAGCGCGCCTATCATGAAGGCGTCGCAGGATCTCTCCCTTGTTCCACGCAGGCAGATCTGGTTTCAAGCAAGCCAAGCACTCATCGAGCTCACGATCGGTCGGACACTCTGCGCCGTGCTTCGGCGTGCAGAAGCTCCTCGGGCAAGCGACGAAGTGATCATGCAAGGTCAGAACGACCGGCACTCTCTCAGAGAGTCGCCGTACAAGATCGCTCGAGAAGGGCCCGTGATGATGAACATGAACGATGTCCACATCACCCACCGCGAGATCAACCCGCTTGGAGAGGCTCGGCTTCGCGTGCTCAGTCGGGGCGCGCTCTCCCAAGAGACGCGGCACGCGTATCGCGACCACCCCATCGACGAGTCCGTCGATCACGACTCCCGTAGCCTCCTCTCCATCCGTGGCTGCGACGAGCTTGACCGTGTGACCTAAGCGAGCGAGCTCCCGCGCTTGAGCGATCGCGACGCGCTCCGTCCCGCCCAAGAACTCAGGCGGGAGAAAGGGTGAGACGATGGCGATCCTCACGCGGCCTCTCCTGTGAGCGCTGCGAGGAGCTCGCAGTCCGCTGCCTCTGGAGCGCCTAGCTCGCAGAAAGCCTCTGCGCGCTTCAACGGCTTCACTCTGGAGCTGCTCGAGAGGAGGTGAGCGCGCCTCGCTGAGTTAGCGCGCGCGAGGTCGCGAAGGTCGGTGTGATCTAGCTGGCTCAAGTGTTCACCAACAGCTGCGAGCTTCTGCTCCCAGACCACGCTGATATCGACCAGCCAGCGCGGCTCGAGCGGGCTCCAGACCTCGTATCCGAGCGCGAGCCCATCCCATCCAGAGAGGGCGAGCCCTAAGCGAACGAGGCGAGCAGCCTGATAGTGATCTGCGTGCTCCTCCCCTATCCATGGCGCATAGACGACGTCCGGTTGACTCGTAGCGACCCTCATAGCGAGACGCAGCGCGAGCGCACCCATCATGTCCGTGCCTGGCGCGTGCCCCTCAGGCAGCCCCCAAAATTCATGCTGGGAGATCCCGAGCTGCTCCATGCCAGCCACAGCCTCGCGACGTCGAATCTCCACGAGCGCCTGAAGAGCGTCACCATCGGCCGTCCCTCGCGCTCCATCCGTCAAGACGAGCACCTCTACGGAGTCTCCTCGTGCGATGTGGCGCGCTAGCGTCCCACCTACGCCTAAGACCTCATCATCAGCGTGCGGGGCGATCACGAGGACGCGGCCGCGCGGGACGTCTTGGAATTCATGACGTCTCATGCGGCGCTCCGCTCAGCATCGATCGATTTCAAGATGTGCACTTCAGCGTCCTCGTAGCCCAAGCCGACTGGCTCAACACGAGCGGCGGCTCCTTTATCAAAGGACCAAGCGCCAAGGTGAAGACCTGTACGCGCACAAGCTGCGCGCAGGTACCACCTCCCTGGGAAGATCCATCCCCAGAGAGCTTCGCTCAATGACCAAGAGTCCCCGCTGGTCACGACACCTGCAGCGATCGGGAAGAACGGGCACGCTGAGAGCTCGAGGAGCACCTCCTCTTGAGCTTCAAAGTGAACACTGAACGACCCCTCTTGAGCGCCGAGCGCATGCACGTCGAACGGGGGCTCAAGCTCAGAAGCTGCCAAGGCCTCCTCTGTCTCCTTGAGCGAGCGCACCGCCATAGCCTCACCATGACGCGCATGGAAGAGCTTGCGACTGATAGCGGCACGACGAGCGGGCTCAGCAGCGAATTCAGCGCCGCTGCCTGCTGATCGCGACCAGTGATGAAGCACCTTCGAGCTCGGCACGATCTTGGAGCTCTGCCCCATCGCGCGCAGATCTTGTGCGAGCTGAGCGTCCTCGTAATAGAGAGGGTAAGCACCATCTAAGGGCTCGCCCAACGCCTCGACAGTCTCGCGACGCATCACGATACAAGCTCCTGAGAGCATCGGGACTTCGCGCGCTGACTCAAAGCTGAGGAAGGCCGCTGCCATCCGAGCTCGCCTCGCGAGCAGAGTTCGAGCTTGAGACCTGTCAAAGCGAGCCTGCAGCGTGGAGAGTTCAGCCGCCACGTGCGGAAGCTCTAGCCTCGGATGAAAGACCGAGGCCTCCTCATCGATCGCCATGCGAGGTCCTACTGCCCCACAGCTTGGGTCACGCTCCAGCTCCTCGAGGAGCGGAGAGATCGATCCAGCTAGAAAGTGAAGGTCTGGATTCAACAAGGCGACTGCGTCATGCCTTTCATCCATCTCGCCCTCATCTAGGAGCGCCTGCCTATACCCAGCGATCATGCCCCCTGCATAGCCGAGATTCTCCAGAGAGCGAACGACCTGAGCGCCGTCCTTCTCGATTGTCGTGAGCCAAGGCTCCTCTGCAGGACCTGAGGCGGTGTCCACCACGACGACCACGAGGTCAGCAGGTGCTCGACCTTCTAGCTCCCAAGAGCGACGAAGGCTCTCTACGCAGCGGACACAGAAAGCGCCTGAGCGGTGATTGACGACGATGGCGAGGAGGCGCTTCAAAGCGTGAGCTCCTTGGGTTGACTGAACGCCCAGGGGTTTGGCTGTAAAGCGGTTCCCTCAAGATGCCAGGAGTGATCAAGACGCACCAAGCCGACCTCTCGCTCTGCGCCACGCACCAATAGGTCGTGATCTAGGGCGGTCTCTTGGTAGCGGAACACGCCGGCGTCATCGAAGAGCCAGAGCTTGACCAAGAAGGTGCCAGCCAAGAGCGAGAGCCGCGGAAGACGTAAGGAGCAAACTCCACCTGCGCCCGAGAGCTTGACGCCGTCGTGATGAGTCGCGGCGGCAGCGCAGAGGGTCTGATCGCCTCTCACGAAGCCGACTCCTAGCTGGATGGGATGATCGACTGGGTTTGGGTTCTCCCAGGTCACGCGAAGCTCGATGTCTTCTCCTGTTTGAACTGAGCGCGCCGGCAGCCCGCTGTGCGAGAGCACGACCTCGGCCCCTGTGATGCGTGGCCAGTCAGCGCGTTGGGGCAGCGCACCTGCGACCCGCCGCACATCGTCCTCCGCTATCTGGCTCGCGGCATATGCATGAGTCACCTCGCAGGCATCGCCAGCCTTTGCGAGCTGGCCGTTATCTAACCAGAGAGCTTCATCACACATTTGGCGGATGTCGTAGAGCGCGTGACTACAAAGAACGAGTGAACCTCCACCAGCCCTAAAGGCCGCTAAGCGGTCGACGCACTTCTTCTGGAAGGCTTGATCACCGACCGCAAAGACCTCATCAAGGATCAAAACCTCAGGCTCAACGCTCATCGCAGCGGCGAAGCCGAGCCTCATTCCCATCCCAGTTGAGAAGGTCCCTACAGGCTCGTCAGCGACATCCATTAGCTCAGCGAATTCGAGGGCTTCCTCGACGCGCCTGCGAGCCTCGCGTGCCCTGAGTCCCAAGAGGACTGCATTTTGAAAGGCGTTATCCCGCGCACTGAAGCCCGGATGAAAGCCGGCGCCGAGCTCTAGCAATGATGCCGAGCGGCCGCTGACACGAAAGCGACCAGAGGTCGGCGCGGTCGTCCCCGAGAGGAGCTTGAGCAAGGTCGATTTACCCGCTCCGTTAGCGCCCACGATGCCAAGCGCGCCGCCTGCGGGGAGCTTGAAGGAGACTCCTTCGAGCGCGCGCACCTCGCGATGACCTTGGCGGCGCCCTCTGCTCATCACCTCAAGCGCACGCGACCATGGTCCATCCCAACGTTTGTAGATCTTCCCGAGGTCTTCAGCCTCGATCGCAAATTGATGAGCACTCACGAGGCCACCTCATCGGAGAGGCTTCCACGCATCGCACGCGCGGAGCAGAGGCCCACAAAGAGCGCGCCGATCGCCCAAGGTGCGAATCGAGCGAGGTCTGACCCCAGCGCTGCGCCAGCGAAAGGAGCTGCGCTCTCACCTAGCAAGGTCCAGCGCCAAGCCTCAATGAGGCTGTGCATCGGGTTCGCATGAATCCAACTGAGCCAAGGCTCGATCGCTGGAAGAGAGGCAACGTCCGCGACCCAAAAGATCGGCGTCGCGAACATCCAGACAGTCAAGACGACCCCTAAGAGGCTCGCCGTATCTCTCAAGATCACCTGTGCGCACGCGAGCGTGAGGGAGAGACCTAACATCCAAGCGAAGTGCAGCGGGAGGAGCACGCCCAAGAGCGCGAGCTGAGCGAACCCAGGGTGTGTGTTGGTGAGAAACCAGCTGATGACACAGAAGACGATCGCGCCAACGGCGAGCGTCGCGAAGCTCATCAAGATCGGCTGCAAGACGAGCAGATCAGCTGGAAAGGAGGACTTCTGAACGAGGTTGCGGTTCTCGAAGAAGGCCCCCGTAGCGCGTGAGATGCACTCCGCGAATGAGGTCCAAACGAGCACCCCCGCAAAGATCCAGACTGCGCCTAGGGCTGGGCTCGCATCAGGTGCGGCGGGGCGCATACCAAAGAGCTCGCTGAAGACGAAGGCATAGACAGCGAAGAGCGCGAGGGGCTGAACAAAGGGCCACAAGGGACCCAACGCGGTCCCAAGAAAACGAGCGCTCCACTCTCTCTTCACCCATGCGCACACGAGGTCACGATGCACCCATGCCCGCGCTGGGTAGCGCCAAAGCTCGGCGAGAGAATCGGAGAGGCTGAATCGGTCAGGACCGATCCAGTCTCCAGCTGCTGAGGGGACGTGCTGGGACATGGCAGGTGCCCCCTAGGGAGAGGAGGCTTAACTGCTAAGTCGGAGCTTGACCCCCCTTTGATTGAGGTTGAGCGCCAAATTCCGACTTCCAAAGTCAGAGTGTTCGAACGGAGAGCTCGCTCAAACAGAGCTCAGGGACCTTTTCGTGCACCAAGCCGATGCCCTATGTCATTGCACAGACTGAGCTTAGGGAAAACGAGGGACTGTCCCACGCTGTCTCACGTCCCCCCTTCCCTTCTTCCTCAAAGCTTAGGGATGGAGACCTATTCGCCGAGAGTTATCGCCGAGAGCCTTGGCGCAGGCTTGCCGTGAGCAACTGCAAGATGTGGCGCGCGCGCTTCTCGGAGTCGGGCCCTTCCTCCCAATCCGCATATTGAAGATCGAGCGGTCTCGCGAGGTTCTTATTGATCTGCGTCTCTACCCGCACTTCAAAGCTGAACAATCCGTCCTTTGCCGGGGTGAATTTGACCCATGCGCGCTCTCTAAAGCCCCGACTCCGTTGACGCTTGATAGGGACGAGATCAGTTCGCCATCCAGACCGCATCGTATGTGTCACCGGGTCAAAGCCTGGTCCGACCACAGGGAGCCCGCTCTTCCCGAACACCATCTTCGTGACCTCAGTGAGAACTTTCTGGCTAGCGCCAGGCGCCTCACCTTTCACCCAATCGGCCTCCGCTATCGTCGTAGCGCAAGAGCTCATAAGCAAGAGGAGCGCAGCTGAGGCTGCGAGTTTTGAAATAGTCATCGAGTCGACTCCTTAATCTCTTTCTCATCCCGGTTTTTCTCACGCAAGACGATCCGCACCGGGACGTCTTTGAATGGCA
>JAPKBY010000503.1 GCA_028823185.1 Planctomycetota bacterium | reverse complement strand
AACTCTAGCCAGAACATCAGCGGGAGGTGGCGCGGGTGCTTGATGGACCAGTCAAGGCACTCGCTGAGGCAGGCGGCGAGGGTGGCGCAGCTCGTGCGTGGGTCGATCTTTTGCAGGTGGAAGACCTCGAACTCACCCTCGGCCGAGAGGTGTACATCAAGCTCGAACTGACGCACTCCGTGGAGGCTCAGCTGCTCTGTGAGCGTGGGCTGCTGATATGCGTGGCTCTTGTGGAGGACGAGGCTCGGCGGCTGGTGATAGCTGTTGTGCGTTCCACGCAGCTGTAGCTGATTGAGTCGCAGAGAATCGAGGTCGCCCAGGAGCGCGCAGGCGATGAGCGCGGCAGAGATCATCCGTCCTCAGGCTCCGTTTCGGGGGAGGTGATGGTGAGGCGCTCAAGCCGTGAGATCCTGCCGAGGAAGTTCCAGTCGACGACGTAGACGTTTCCTTCTTTGTCTGCAGCAGCACCGTGGGGTGCGGTGAAGAGTCCATCTTTCCACTCGGCACGTGCGGCGCCATGCTTGGCTCTCAAGGACGGGTCAGGGTTGTCACCTAGCTGGCAGATGAGCTCGTATTTTTCGTTGAGCACGGTCACGCGGCCCTTGAGGTCCGGGATGATGAGGTCTTTGCCGTTGGGCACGACGTTGCAGGGGAGTCGCAGCATTCCGTCGACGACCCGCTTGAAGTTGCCGTCGAGGTCGAAGACTTGCAGGCGACCGTTCTGCCTGTCTGCGACGAGGAGGACGGCCTCTTTGCCGCGGTCGTCCACATAGATGCCGTGCGGCGTCTGAAACTTCCCTGGCTCCGTGCCAGGTCCGCCGATGGAGAGGATGTATTTGCCCTCGCTGTCAAACTTGTGGACCCAAGAGCTGCCATATCCATCAGCGACAAAGACGCTGCCGTCGGGAGCTACGGAGACGTCTGTTGGGCGGTAGCGGCTCGGGTCAGGATAGTGGCCAGACTCAGTGGGGATGCCGATCTTCCATACGACCTCTCCATCCGTGGTCGCCTTGATGACCTCTTGCCGACCGGTGTGTGCGAGGTAGACGAACTCCTCTTTGCCCTCAGTGCGAATCGTCATGCCATGCAGTCCACCGGCGAACTCCTTTCCGAAGCTCTTGTGCAGGCTCCCGTCGCGGTTGAGGACGACGAGCGCCTTCTCTGTGTCGGTGTTGAACCAGATGCGCCCTGCAGAGTCCACCGCTACGCAGCCGTGGGTGTTCCCGTACTCACCTTCGGGGGAGGCACCCCAGCCCGAAGACCAAGCATATTGATGCGAGTCTTCGCCCATGAGGATGCGGTCATCAACAGAGGCGGCTGTTAGCCAGCAGAGAGCTACGAGGAGGGGGAGCGCGACGAGGCGTCGTTTGGAGGTCATGTGGGTCGGGGCTTGGTGGCCTAGAGAGCGGTGTTGGCATCAGAGGATACAGGAAATGGGCGCTTGTCCAGTCTCGGGCTCTGGGTTCCATTCAACAGGTGAGATGTGTGCACCTAAGGTCTGGTCGATGCGCGATCTCTTGCGCACATTTCGCTGTCTCCCGACTCTTGGCGCTATGATGAGTCGTCATGACCTCACGAATCCTTATCTCTCGGCGCGGACTTGGGCTGGCGTTGCTCTCGCTCGCTTTCCTCGCGCCCTTGTCTTTGGCCCAGGACGACGCCGCGGATGTGCGCTCCCTCGTCAGGAGTTTTCGCAATCAACGCGCTTCTTGGGATGAGCGCGATGCTGCAGCTCGGGAGCTGTTGGGCGCTGGGCCTGAAGGTGCCATACAGTTAGAGAAGGCCGCCTCTTCGGAGTTCGCTCTGCGTCATAAGAGCTGGGTGAAGGAGGAGGCTGGTTATCTGAGGTCTTTTGAGTCGGCGGCGACGAAGGCTGGCGTCGCGAGATCACGCGCCGCATCGGCGGAGGATGTGGTCGCACAGCGAGAAGAGCTGCTCAAGTATTCTCGATCAAGCGGCCTCTCTAAGGCACAGGTTAAGTCGAAGTGCGACCCCGCTCTCGCCAATTTAGAGAGGCTCTTAGAGG
>JAPKBY010000033.1 GCA_028823185.1 Planctomycetota bacterium | reverse complement strand
GAGACGATGCGAGGCAGCGTCTCTTTACGCGCGCTGTCCGTGTGAAATGAGGTGCTGTGACGAGTCTGAGAGACAGGGATGGGAGCGTCTAGGTATGAGCCGCCTAGGTCTCTGACCTCATAGAGGCGCCCATAGTTTTCGAGGGGGTCGCCGAGGCGGCAGCCGAGCGCGAGATAGGCGAGCCGCGCGTCCTCTGGATCCTCAGGGAGCCCTCTGATGAGCGCGGCGCCGACGCCATCTCTCCCGAGGGCGCGTCGAGCCTGAACAGCCAGCGCATCAAAGCTAGGTAACTTGAGGCTCGTAGACTTGAGCTCACCGAGGGGGTTCTCGCGCTCCTCTGCCCAAGCCAGCAGCCTTAGCAGGTCAGGTTCGAGCACGGACGTAGCGTCGATCTTCCAGCGCTCATCTCGGGTGAGCTCACCTCTGCTCCAAGAGTGCTGAGCGCTGGCCGACTCTACTCCTCTCCTCATCGAGTCACCTCAAAGGCAACATGGAGGGGGAGGCCTCGCAGGGGTCCGAAGAAGGCGGGGTCCATTTCGAGGTGCTCTTCTGTCACAGAGAGTTCGGTCACTCGCGGCGCTCCCTTGAAGCCTGCCTCTTCGAGGGCCTTGAAGTATTCTTCCATCGGTTTGTGAACGCAGCGGACTGGGACGTGCACTCCGTCCCTCCGCCAGATCTTCCCTTCGAGCTGATGATCTCTCGCTGAGTAATAGTCGAGTCCGTTGGTCTCGAAGAAGAACGGAGGGCTCGCCGGTCGGTTGAGGAAAGGGAAGGAAGGGTG
Organism: Planctomycetota bacterium; assembly: GCA_028823185.1. Classification (GTDB taxonomy): domain Bacteria; phylum Planctomycetota; class UBA1135; order UBA1135; genus JAKVCE01. The sequence goes on along the minus strand of JAPKBY010000033.1, from coordinate 9,391 downwards.
CGGGACGGTGAAGAGGAAGCTCCCGCCTGGAGCGAGGTGGCGATGGACATTCTTCAAGACGGAGGCCATCTCTTCGCACTTCAAGTAGTTGAACAGGAACACCGCGACGATTTGGTCGAACTCTTCGTTGAGCTCTAGCTCTGTCGCAGACCCGACTTGGTATTCGATCCCTTGTGGGGAAGCCTCTTCGGCAGCTTGGGCGAGATCAATCATCCCTGCTGAGATGTCGATGCTGAGCAGGCGAGCTGGCGCCTGCTTCGCGAACTGTCGTGAGACATAGCCCTCGCCGCAACCTAAGTCGAGGACTCGCGCGCCTTTGAGGGGAGTGACCGCATCGAGAATAAAAGGTCGCGCTGTGTAGTCGGACAGGAGGACCGCTTCGGTTCTAGCCCAGCTGGGTGCGGCCTCATCGTAGAGCGCGGGGGTTGTGGGAGTTTTCATGCTGCGTCCTCCTTGGTGGTTGAGCCTCTCTTGAGGAGCTCATCCCAGAACTCAGCTCGCATCTCAAGCGCCGCGCGCATGCCTCTAGCGAGGGCGGCTCTCCCCTCGCCGTCCACGGCGAAGCGCTGTGCGAGCTTCAGCAAGCTCTCTGCGTGGGCGTCATCGACGAGCGCGTGCAGGACGAGGAAGCTCCTGCCTTCGGGGGAGATCTTGCCGAAGCGATCTACGCTCTCGAGCACGCTAGCGTACATGTGTGATACGACCAGCTCTGTGCCTAGCCCGAGTGCGCCGATCGCTGCCGCAGGGTGATCATTTTGGAGAAGAGTTAGCAGCTCTTGACGCCAGCGCGAGACAGGAGCCTCTGGAGATATTGCAGCGTCAGGTTCGACACTTAGGGCTCGCTGAAAGCGACGGAAGAGCTCGGGGTGTGGGACTCCGTTTACCCACTCTCGCTGTAGCCCTGCGCCCTCAAGCTCGAGCAAGGTCTCCTCGTCATAGCATCCGCTCTCCTCAGCCTTGTTCTCATCGAGGATGCTCCTTAGCTCCTGAGGTAGGCGCTTATCAACCGCAGCGAGGAAGTGGGGGAACCAAGCGCTGTAGCCTTGGTACTGCCGCGCAAAATCTCGCAGGGCTTCTTGCGGATCGCGGAGGGTCCCTTCTCTGAGGGCTGTCAGGTAGGGGTGATGGACGGCTCCGTGATGAAGGGCTTCTGCCCTTAGCTCTCCTAAATAGCGAAGAGAGGATGCATCGAAGAGGTGGTCAGAGGAGCTGTTTCGTTGAGTTGCTTGGTGTTCCATAGGAGCGCTGGGTGTGGTCTTCTCACATCCAAGTGCTCGCTGTGGTCCGGAAGTGGACAGCTCTTCAGCATTTTCTTCGGCGTGCGCAGCCCCTAGACGATGTCTCTGACACAAGGAGTAGAGGCCGGGGATAAACCGAAGCTAGAATCGGACACTGAGGCCCGAAAAGGCTCTTTTGGCGCCATTAGGGCGCTTTTTGAGGCTCCCTCCTGCTACTGCAGGATGGGTAGCTCGGCGTGCTCGCGGATCGCGAGGCGCTGAGCGACCCTGCCGGCGGCTTCAGTGAAGGCGCGGGCGAGGGCTGAGTCGGGCTCGGAGACGACGATGGGGTCTCCAGCATCACCTCCGACTCGCACAGAGGGGTTGAGCGGGATGGAGCCTAAGACCGGGAAGCTGTGCCGTTGGGCGAGACGGGCTGCGCCGCCTTGGCCAAAGACATGGGCGGTGGTCTCGAAGCGACCCTCAGAGTCCGTAGTCAAAGTCTCAGTGTGATCGCCGAGGTCGAGCTCAAGGGTCGTGCCCGGAGTCGCGCCTGCGATCTTTCCGCTGATGGTGTAGCCGGCCATGTTCTCCAGGATGCCGAGGATCTCGACCTTCACCTGCTTGAACATGCCGATGGCTTTACCGACGTCAAAGGTGCTGACGGCTTGCGGCGTGGTGACGAGGACTGCCCCGGAGAGCGGGACGAGCTGTGCCAGCGAGAGCTGGGCGTCGCCTGTACCGGGAGGCATATCTACGAGGAGGTAATCGAGCTCACCCCAGGCGACATCTCCGAGGAATTGTTCGATCAGCTTGTGGACCATCGGGCCACGCCAGATGACGGGCTTCTCCTCATCGAGGAGGTAGCCGATGGACATGGTCTTCACGCCGTGACGTACCTTGGGGACGAGCTTGCGCCCATCTTGGTCAGGCTGTCCTGACATCCCGAGCATCATGGGGATGTCTGGGCCGTAGACATCGCAGTCGAGGATGCCGACCTTCGCGCCCGTCGCGGCGAGGGCGCAGGCGAGGTTGACGGTCGTGGTGCTCTTGCCGACGCCACCTTTGCCGCTTGAGACGGCGACGATGTGTTTGATGTCCGGCGCGATCGTGCGCTTCTCTTTTGAACCGCGCACCTCCGCCGTCATCTCGACTTTGACTGTCGTGACGCCCTCAAGCGCAGTGATCTTGTCGATCGCCTCTTGCTTGAGTTGATCTTTCACTGGGCAGGCCGGGGTCGTGAGGTTGATCACGACGTCGACGAGGCCGTCGCAGACCGCGGCCTTGGTGACGAAGCCGAGGCTGACAATGTCCCGATTGAGGTCGGGGTCATTGATGGTTGAGAGCTGGGCTAAGACCTGTTCTTTCGTGACGCTCATGTTTGTTGGATCTGCTTGGGGGCTTGGTGCGTGGGCTGAGGGGTCCGAGACCGATCTCATACGAGGCTCGCTCGGAAATACGCCCGACTAATTTAGGGCTGTTGCCGTCTGCCCACAACTCGGAAAGACGAGGGAAGAAAGAACCTCGCCTGGCGTCCATGTCAACAGCATCGAGGTCCCTGGCTCTCATTCCGTCTAACTCTATGGAGCCCATCATGAACCTCTCCCATATCCTATCCGCCGCCTTTCTGACGAGCTGTCTCGTCGTCCCCTCGTCCTCGTCTTTCAAGGCGATGGAGGCCCCGAGCAGTCCGATCCCGCCCGCGACCAAGGACATCACGATCTCTGCAAGAGGTGATGAGCCCTTGTCACTCTTCGATGTGCTCTCGGCCGTCACAGAGGCTAGCGGCGTCGAGCTCCTCGCGGATTCTGAGTCGATGATCAAGCTCAAGAGCTCTCCGTCCGGATTCCATGGGGACTTCACCATCCCCGCCAGTGAGGCTTGGACGATCGTTGAGCACGCTATCACTCAGGGTGGACTCTGTCTCTCGGCCTTGCACATGGGCGACGCGAGGCTCGTGGCGGTTCACATGACCGAAGACAACAGTAAGATGTACCGCTGGAAATACAGCAGCGTGGGCGTGGAGGAGCTCGACTACGTCGCTCTCCACCCGAGCTTCCTCTTCGAGATGAGTTTGGGGCTCTCGAACCTGGACACACGGACCCTCTCCAACCAAATGCGAGGTCTTGGACGCGACCACTCCAACTTGCAGCTCGTCCCTTTCGACTCTCATTCCCTCGTCCTTCGAGGAGTCGGGAGAGAGGTCGAGTCCATCGCGCGGATGCTCCTTGAGACGAACGAGCGCGCCGCCGAGAGCTCCGTGGAGGTCAGCGCTGGGTCGAGTGGGGATCAGAGCGCTGCTGAGGATTGTTGATCCACAGTCTGCGCGGACGGCCAAATGGCTCCTGTGCGCTCTCTCTTCAGGCTTGCTTAGATTTTGATTTAGCCTCAATAGAAGTGGGTATAGAGGATCTCGACTACCGCGCGGTCCACCCGGGGTTGAGAAGGTCGCGCGCCAGCTCGTCGAGATTGATGAGTTGAACCGCCTTCGAAAAGAGCTCGAGGCCAAGCAGACTGGGGATTCAAAGGGGGCTGCTGCCGACTGAGCCTTATGCTGCGGGCATGACGCCTCCGAATGATCGACCTAAGGCAGTCTGTCTCCTCTCAGGGGGGATGGACTCTGCTGTAACCCTCGCCGAAGCACGTGAAGCGGGCTTTGATACTTATGCGCTCAGCGTGCGCTATGGACAGCGACATGAGGTGGAGCTCGAAGCAGCGGCTCGTGTGGCAGCGGCGCTCGAGGCTGTCGAGCACCGCATCATCACCGTCGACCTCTCGGAGATCGGAGGATCGGCGCTGACGGATGAGATCGATGTGCCCAAGGATCGGCCTGAGGCTCAGATTGGTGAAGGCGTCCCGGTCACCTATGTCCCAGCGCGGAACTCGGTCTTCCTCTCTGTCGCCTTAGGGTGGGCTGAGGTCCTCCGAGCGCGTGACATCTTCTGTGGAGTGAACGCCGTGGACTATTCAGGTTATCCCGATTGTCGCCCCGCCTTCCTGAAGGCCTTCGAGGAGTTGGCTAAGGTCGCCACGGTCGCTGGAGCTGATGGCGGCGCGAGCTTTAGAGTCAACGCCCCGCTCTTGGAGATGACCAAGTCAGAGATCGTTAAGAGAGGAGCGGAGCTGAACGTGGACTTTGGCCTGACCCACACCTGTTATGACCCAGTGGTCGACGGAGAGAGCGTGCTCGCTTGCGGACGTTGCGATGCGTGCATCTTGCGCCTGGCTGGCTTCAAGGAGGCTGAGCTCGAAGACCCGATCGCATACGCAGCTGAGGAGGCCGGTGATGAGTGAGCCTAGTGAAGAGACGCGGATTGAATCTTTTGACCGGATGCTCGGGATCGTAGATCGACTGCGCGCTCCGGACGGATGTCCATGGGATCGCAAGCAGACCGTTGAGACGATGGCTCCTCATCTGATCGAAGAGGCCTATGAGCTCTTGGAGGCGGTCGAGTGTGGCTCTGATCGAGATGTGATTGAGGAGGCTGGCGATGTGATGATGGTCGTAGCCATGATCTGCCGGATCGCGGAAGAGGCTGGGCGCTTTGACCTCGGTGATGCCTCTCGAGCGATCGCTGAGAAGCTGGTGAGGAGACACCCGCATGTCTTTGGTGAAGAGCAGATCACGGATGCTGATGAGGTCGTCGGACGCTGGGAGGCGATCAAGAAGGTTGAGCGCGAGGAGAAGGCTGAAGACTCCAGCGCGCTCGCGGGAGTCCCCAAGGGTCTGCCTGCGCTTCAGCGGGCAAGACGCACATGTGAGAAGGCCGCCGCCGCAGGCTTTGCTTGGGAAGACGCTCGTGGAGCCCTCGCGAAATTGAAGGAAGAGGTCGCTGAACTTGAGGCTGAGCTAGAGGGAGTCTCGGGAGAGGCTGACCTCGAGGGTGAGCATGAGGCCAGGGTGATCGCGGAGCTCGGGGATGTCCTCCTCGCAGGCGCTCATCTGGGCAGATATCTCGGTGTTGACCCCGAGGGAGCTTGTAGAGAGGCAGTTCGGCGCTTTGAAGGGCGCTTTAGGAGCATGGAGAGCTCCCTCGGCAAGGGAGGGGTGACAGGCCGTCCCTTGGCTGAACTCCTAGCTGCATGGGAAGTAGCGAAGGCCTCAGGCTGAGCGGTAGTTGAACCTCAGACTGGACAGGAGAGAGGGTGCCGCTACAATTCCGCGCTCACAGCGGGGATGTAGCTCAATTGGTTAGAGTGCCGGCCTGTCACGCCGGAGGTTGCGGGTTCAAGTCCCGTCATCCTCGCCATCCCGCCTAAGCCTCCTGTCCTCTCCCGACGGGAGGTTTTGTTTATGACCACTCCTTCGCGTCAAATCGATATCAATGAGCTCCCTGAGCCGGGTTATGTAGACACGGCTGCAGCTATGAATGAGCTCTATGAGGAGCTCAAAGATGTTGACGAGGTCGCGGTCGACACAGAAGCGGACAGCTTCTACAGCTATCGAGAGAAGATCTGTCTGATCCAAGTCTCTGCGAAGGGTAAGGACTGGCTAGTCGATCCCTTGGCTGGTTTCAGCATCGACAAGATCGGCGACCTCTTGGCAGACCCGAGCAAGTGCAAGCTCTTCCACGATGGGGAGTACGACTTCCTCCTTTTTCAGCGGCAGTATGAGTTCACGATGGAGAACATCTATGACACTCGCGCTGCCGAAGCCACGCTGGGGAACGAGGCGCCTGGTCTAGGGACCGTGATCGCGGAGCGCTTTGGTCTCGAGCTAGACAAGAGCCTCCAGCGATCGGACTGGGGCAAGCGGCCTCTCACAGAGAAGCAGATCGCATATGCACGACTCGATACGCGCTTCCTCTCCGAGCTGCGCAGCGCGCAGGTCCCAGAGCTAGAGCGACGCGGACTGCTCCCCGTTTTAGAGGGCGAGCACCGTCGACTCGAAGCGATCCGTACGACTTGGCCGAAGTTCAACCCAGAGGGCTGGGGCAAGTTGAAGGGCGCTCGCGCGCTCTCACCGGAAGATCGCTGTGCAGTGAGGGAGCTCTTCATCCTTCGTGATGGCATAGCAAAAGAGAGAGATCAGGCCTGCTTCAGGATCCTAAACAACCAAGCTGTCATTGAGATCGCTCGCGCACAGCCCGAGAACGAGAAGCAGTTGGCGGAGGTTCCCGGAGTCTCATGGGGGATCATTCGCAAGATGGGCAAGGACATCCTCGACGCTCTCGACAGGGCAGATGAGATGGATCCGATCACCGAGATGCCGCCGAAGGCGATGAAGGATGGAGAGGTTCACCTCGATGAGGCTGGCTCTGAACTTCATGAGCGGATCAAAATGTGGAGGCGCAAGGAGGCGAATAGAGTCGGCTACGACTCCTCGCTCGTCTTGCACCGCATCACGATGGGCCGGATCGCGCTCGCAAAGCCAACGGATTCAGAGGGTGTCGCAAACATCGAGGGCATCCAAGCCTGGCAAGCTGAGACTCATGGCGAAGCATTGGCTGCGACGGTCCGTGACTTCGAGGCAGATCTCTCAAGCGGTCGTTGGAAACCAGGTCGTCGCCGCAGGCGATAGGCTCTCCGAGCTCGTGGTGCAAAAAAGCGCCGCGGGTGTTGATCGGCTCGGCGACCCACGACCCGCGGCGTACATGGTGGAGACGATGGGAGTCGAACCCACGACCTTCGCGTTGCGAACGCGACGCTCTACCAACTGAGCCACGTCCCCATGTTTTGCGGGACGGAGTCTAGTGCCGATCTCTCCGTGGCGGTAGTCCCAGCCCGTTTGATTCAAAATGGGCCCCCTCTTCAGCGCTTGAAGTCGGCCCTCGGGACCGATGGTAGACTTAGCGGACGCTTCGCTTTAGATGATGCTATACGCCCCGATATTGCTCTCTGTACTCCTTGCCCTGCAGGGAGATGGAACTGCAGAGGAGTCTGAGTCTTCGACATGGGGCGATGTGGAGCTGCCGGTAGGCTTCTACCTCGATCTGGCGACGGGCATGGTCTCGAATCAGGCTCCCCAGGACCCTTTGAGATGGCTCACCTGGGACGGTGACTCACTGCAGGGGCCCGCGCTCCTCATGCTCACTCCTGGCGCCTCGGAGCGCGATGTGCTCACACGCGGTGAAGGCGGTGAGCTCCGACCCGGAGAGCCTGTGTTCCTAGATACAGCGCTCCTAAATACAGCGCTCCTAAATACAGCGCTCCTAAATACAGAGTGGACCTATGAGTTGGGAGAGCTCGGGTGGGGTTATCTGCGCGCCCTCGAAGTTGAAGCGAGGCGCATCTCTCTTGAGCGGGCGCATCGTGATGTAGATCAGATCGAGCTCTCTCGAATACCGACTGAGATCTCATGGAGCTCTGAAGGAGAGGGCATCGAGCTGAGCTGGCCGCAGCACTCTGAAGAGGGAGCGCGCTGGTTCGTCGAGCGGCGTGAGCTGTCGTCCGGTGTGAACACAGCGTGGAGCTCAGCAGGTGTCTCGCTAGAGTCGACGTGGACGGACGAAGAGGCAAAGCCTGACGTGGTCTATGAATACAGAGTCGTCCTCGCCGGCAACGGCTGGGGTGCACGTGTGAGGGCCGTCGCTGGCGGCATGCTCGATGAGCTGATCGAAGCGCCTCAGGGCGTGGGTGTTAACGCGCTCAGCGGTGAGATCGACGGCGCGAGGAGTGATCTAAGGGTCGAGTTCATCAACCCCAAAGGTGTGCAGATAAGTCCTGGCGCTGGAGTTGAGATGCGAACGCTCACGCAATCGGGTCGAGATGCGTGGGAGGTTCCATCGAATGATGTGCCCGGCTATGGACCTCAGCGCTACTTCATCTCTGAAGGCCGAGACCTCGCCTTGCACTTACCAGAGGGGATCTACGCTCGCGTCAGCTTGAGCAAGATTGAAGATGGAAAAGCAGAGCTACGCATCAACGTGGATCTAGACGGGGGGCGCGTTCTCTTGCCAGCGCCGACTCTGAAGTCTGCGGAGTGGTTGGCTAGCGGTGAGGTCAAGGTCAGGGGCAGCGTGCTCAATGGGCATGAGAGCTTGGGGCTCGGTGAGCCGAGCTTGATCCTCGAGGTAGAGCGAGGATATCTCTCGGAGGAGTGGTCCATCGTGACCGAGAGGACGCTGAGTGAGGCGGAGTCTTTGCTTGACCCCGATCCTGGAAAAGCGGGCCTTCGGCGGTATCGGGTGAGGGCTCGAATCGGGAGTCACCGGCTCTCAGCGCCCAGCGCTCCGGTCTCCCTCTTGCTTGGAGATGATGGAGGGCGAGGAGCTGAAGAGTGGATTCGAAAGGCCGTGGACGAGCTAGGGAAGCCTGACTATTCGCGTCGGCAGCGCGCACGAGAAGTCCTCGCAGTGATCGGAGCGCGCGCTCGTCCCTTCCTCTTAGATGTGGTCTCTTCGAGCAATCCAGAGCAGGCGGCAGCGGCGCGAGAGCTCCTCTCTGGCCTCGGTGAGACGGAAGAGAGCGCTGAGGCTGTCGAGATGCATCTGCCCGAAGTCCTCATGAAGAGGGCGAGCGAGCTCGGTCTGACGGAAGAGCGCTTGCCGGGATTCTTAGATCCGGATCCTGCGCTGCGGGCCCTCGCTGTGTTTAAGGCGATTGATCCGGAGTCCGTTCGTGCTCACCTAGAGCTCCTAGCTGATTCAGACTCTGAGGGGTTTGTGCGCGAGGCGGCAGAGATCGCGCTCTCGCTGCCGACGCGGAGAATGGAGCCAGGGCAGATCTCGACGCTTCATCCTGAGGCGCTCTCGGCGATCTCTGAGGAGCTGGACGCTTTTGGAGCGCCCGATGTCGGCCTTCTCGCTGACTCTTTCTTTGCTGCGGCTGCAGGCCTTGATGCGTGGCAGGTGCTCGTTTCTTTTCAGGTCGCGATGGATCTCCGAGCCTCTCGGGGGAGCGCCCTAGATGAGGACGCTGCGGTCAGGCGTGCGCGTTTGGTCTTGGCGCTGCTCAGCGATGATCACGAGAGAGGTGATGCGCCAGCTTCATTTTTAGCTGCGGCTCTAGATGTAGTCGGAGCTCCGCTAGCTCGGCAGGAGGCGGGACGAGCGCTCGCTGTGAAGGTCTTCGCAGCTCGGAAGGACGTCGATGAGCCGCTGAGAGTCGCCGCAGGTGACTTCTCTGATCTCGCGTCGATCTTGGACGCGTGTCGCCGCAGCGGGAAAGGAGAGCAAATCATCATTCCCGAGGGTGTTTACGAGGCAAGTGGAGGAGGCCTCTCTTCGTTGAGG
>JAPKBY010000502.1 GCA_028823185.1 Planctomycetota bacterium | reverse complement strand
GTCGAGCACGCGACCTGGACGGTGCTCGCTTCCATGATCTTGAACCTCGATGAGACCTTGACCCGCGAATGAACATGGATCCCATCACAGAACGAAGTCGGCAGGTGACACGGCGGACGCTGCTCCGCGGCGGCGCCAATGGTCTGGGGGCGATGGCGCTCGGTTCGCTGTTAGGGAAAGAGGCACACGCAGGCGGCGGGGGAGTCGCTGGTGTCCCTCACTTCGCTCCCAAAGCGAAGCGCGTCATCTATCTCTTCATGAACGGCGCGCCCTCGCAGATGGATCTCTTTGACTTCCACCCGAAGATGAGAGAGCACCACGGGAGCGAGCTCCCGGAGTCCATCCGTCAAGGTCAGCGACTGACGACCATGAGCAGCGGGCAGTCATCCTTCCCCTGCGTCGCGCCGATGTTTGATTTTCAGAAGTATGGCGAGCACCAGACCTATGTCAGCGAGCTGCTCCCGTACACGGCGAGCATCGTCGACAAGATCTCGATCATCAAGTCGATGAACACCGAGGCGATCAACCACGACCCAGCGATCACTTACATCAACACCGGCAGCCAGCAGCCCGGCAAACCCAGCATGGGCGCTTGGCTCTCGTATGGCCTGGGCTCGATGAACCGAGATCTGCCTGACTATGTGGTGATGATCTCGCGCGGCCGCGGAAACTTCCAAGCCCTCTACTCGCGCCTGTGGGGCTCGGGCTTCTTGCCCTCGGAATATCAAGGCGTGAAGTTCCGCAGCGGCAAAGACGCCGTGCTCTACCTCTCGAACCCAGACGGCGTCGACGCTGAGACGCGCAGACGGATGCTGGACGGGATCGCCAAGATCAACGAGGCGAAGTATGAGGAGACTCATGACGCTGAGATTCAGGCGCGCATCTCGCAGTATGAGATGGCCTATCGCATGCAGACCTCAGTCCCGGACTTGATGGACCTCAGCGATGAGCCGGACTCGACCTTTGAGCTCTACGGTGAGGACGCGAGGAAGCCGGGGACCTTCGCCGCGAACTGTGTCTTAGCTCGCCGCATGGCTGAGAGAGATGTGCGCTTCATTCAGCTCTTCCACCGCGGCTGGGATCAGCACGGGAACCTCCCCAATGATCTGCGCAATCAGTGTCAGGACACGGACAAGGCCTCCTCAGCCTTGGTGCGTGACCTAGAGCAGCGCGGCCTCTTGGAAGACACGCTCGTCATCTGGGGTGGTGAGTTTGGACGAACGATCTACTCACAGGGCGCGCTGACGGAGACCAATCACGGCCGCGATCACCACCCGCGCTGCTTCACGACCTGGATGGCAGGCGCTGGTATTCGCGAGGGCTATGAGCACGGAGAGACAGATGAATACTCTTACAACATCGTCCGCGACCCGGTGCACATCAACGACCTCAACGCGACCATCCTTCATCAGCTCGGCATCGACCACAGCCGCTTCACCTATCCCTATCAGGGCTTGGATCAGCGACTGACTGGCGTCGAAGACCCGCGCGTCGTGACCGAGCTCTTGGTCTGAGCGCAGGCATGGCGAAGCTGCTCTACGTCGTCGACCCCATGTGCTCCTGGTGCTGGGGCTTCACGGAGGTCCGCGCACAGGTGAGTGAGGAGTTCCCGGACCTCGAGTGGCAGCTCGTCATGGGTGGCCTCGCGCCGGACTCCGATGAGCCGATGGATGAGGCGACCCAGTCTTATGTGCAGGAGGCTTGGCGCGCGGTCGCTGCGCGCACCGGCGCAGAGTTCAATCACGACTTCTGGACGGAGTGCGCGCCGCGTCGCTCCACCTACCCCTCATGCCGTGCAGTGATCGTGGCGGGGGAGTCAGGAAAGGCTGAAGAGATGCTGGCCGCGATTCAGCGCGCCTACTACCAGGAGGCGCAAAACCCCTCGGACACCGAGACGCTCTCTGCGCTGGCTGCGGACATCGGCCTAGACCCCGCCGCCTTCGAGACGGCGCTCGACTCTCCCGAGACCCAGACCAAGCTCACAGAGGACTTCGCCTTGCGCTCCGCGATCGGCGCCTACAGCTTCCCGAGCGTCGGCCTC
>JAPKBY010000501.1 GCA_028823185.1 Planctomycetota bacterium | reverse complement strand
TGTGGTCCATCTCATCGTACTCAGCCGCCTCTTCGACGGTGTCCATGACCTCAGGTTCTAAGACGCGCTCCATAAGCTCAGATCGTTGGATGAATCCTTAGATGTCGTAAGAGAGGTTAGGGGAGAGCCAGCGCTCGGTCTCCGTCAGCGTCTGACCCATCCTGCGCGAGTAGTCTTCGACTTGATCGAGGCCCACTCTGCCTAGCTGGAAGTAGTGCGCCTCGGGGTGAGCGAAGTAGAGACCGCTCACGCTCGCAGCGGGGGTCATCGCGCCGTTCTCTGTCAGCTCGAGGCCGATGGAGTCGGTCCCGAGGAGCTCTAGCAGCGGAGCCTTGAGGCTGTGGTCTGGGCAAGCGGGGTAGCCGAAGGCGGGACGGATGCCGCGATAGACCTCATCGATGAGGCCGCGCTTTCCGAGGGTCTCCTCTTTGGCATAGCCCCACACCTTGCGCGCGCGCTTGTGGATGTACTCGGCCGCCGCCTCCGCGAGGCGGTCTGCGAGCGCCTTCACCATGATCGAGGAGTAGTCATCGTTATCGTCTTGATACTTCTTCGCGAGGGCGTCAGCGCCGAGTCCGGCGGTGACTCCAAAGGCTCCGAGATAGTCCGCGTGTTCAGAGCCAAGGGGGGCGACGAAGTCTGCGAGTGAGCGGCTGGGCTCACCCTCGAGCTCCTTCTGCTGGCGCAACATAGGGAAGCGCAAGAGCTCTTCTTCGCGTCCATCATCTTTGAAGAGGACGATGTCATCGCCCTCGCTGGCAGCGGGCCAGAAGCCGATCACGGCACGCGCGGTGAGGAGCTGCTCTTGGACGATCTGGAGGAGCATCTCTTGAGCGTTCTCGTAGAGTTCGCGCGCTGCCGCTCCATACTTTGCGCTTTCGAGGATCCCAGGGAACTTGCCTTTGAGCTCCCAGGCGCTGAAGAAGAAGGTCCAGTCGATATAGCGCGAGAGCTTGGCGAGCGGGAGATCCTCGAGGATTTGGGGGCCGAGGAAGCTGGGCTTGGGGAGAGGCTCTGAGCCCCACGTCGGGGTGAAGGCCGCCTTACGTGCGAGCGCGATGGGGCGCAGCTTCTTGGCGTTACGGTTCGCGTGCTTCACGCGCAGCTCCTCTTGGCCAGCGCGGTTCTGCTCATCAAAGAGGAGCTTGCGCTCAGGGCTTAGGAGGTCGGAGACGACGTTCACCGCGAGGGAGGCGTCCTTTACGTGGGCGACGGGCTGCCCAAAGTTGGGGGCGATCTTGACCGCGGTGTGGGGCTTGCTCGTCGTGGCGCCGCCGATGAGCAGCGGCTGCTTCATGCCGCGGCGCTCCATCTCTTTGGCCACCGTGACCATCTCGTCGAGCGAGGGCGTGATCAGGCCGGAGAGCCCCACGAGGTCCGCGCCCTCTTCGATGGCGGTGTCGAGGATGACCTTGGCAGGGACCATGACGCCGAGGTCGATGACCTTGTAGTTATTGCAGCCTAAGACGACCCCGACGATGTTCTTGCCGATGTCGTGGACGTCGCCCTTCACGGTCGCCATCACGATGGTGCCTTGGGTGTTGCCTCCCTCGCCCTCGTCCTCCATGAAGGGCTCGAGATAGCCGACTGACCTCTTCATGGCGCGCGCGCTCTTCACGACCTGAGGTAGGAACATCTTCCCTTCTCCGAAGAGCTTGCCGACGACTCGCATGCCGTCCATGAGCGGGCCCTCGATGACCGAGAGCGGGCGGCCGAGGCCAAGCCGCGCCTCCTCGGTGTCTTCCTCGATGAAGTCCGTGATGCCGTGGACGAGGGCGTGCGAGAGCCGCTCGCCGACGCTCCCTTCACGCCACGTGAGGTCTTCGATGCGCTCCTTGCCACCGCCTGTGACGGTCTCAGCGAAGGTGATCAGGCGCTCTGTTGCGTCAGGGTGGCGGCATAGGATGACATCCTCGACGTGTTCGAGCAGGTCCGGAGGTATGTCCTCGTAGACTTCGAGCTGTCCTGCGTTGACGATGCCCATGTCCATCCCAGCCTTCATGGCGTGGTAGAGGAAGGCGGAGTGCATCGCCTCGCGGACGCGG
>JAPKBY010000500.1 GCA_028823185.1 Planctomycetota bacterium | reverse complement strand
GCGGATTACATCGTGGCAGACGGGAGGCCTCTCCTTTGGGCAGCTAGGCTCTCAGGGAGTCGGTTGCCAGGTCTCGTCGCAGGAAGTGATCTCACCCCGGTCCTCGCGGTTGAGGCGAGTGAGCAGGGAGCGAGAGTGCTCTTGGTGGGGGGAGCACCTGGAGCGGCGCTTGGCGCCAGAGAGGCGTTGCTGAAGTTGGCGCCGAATTTAGACCTCGCTGATGTTCACATTCCCCCGATGGGTTTTGAGGATGATCCAGTCGAGCTAGCTGCTCTTGAGGTCGCAGTCGCCAACTCGAAGGCTGATCTAGTCTTGGTCGCGCTGGGGTCGCCACTCCAAGAGAGATGTATTGAGCGACTTCGAGTGCATCTCCCCGGCGCGAGCTGGGTGGGCGTTGGGATCAGTTTGAGCTACCTCTCAGGAGACGTCAGCAGAGCTCCAGTTTGGATGCGACGCGTAGGCTTAGAGTGGTGTTATCGCTTGGCCTGTGAACCGCGCCGTCTCTTCCGTAGGTACCTGATGCAGTGCTTACCTTTTGGGATCAGGCTCTTGATGGAGAGCATGTTGCTTCGGTGGAGTGATAGACGGCAGGAGGGCTTAGCCTCATGAGTGAATCACAAGCCAGGAGAAGCCCTCAGCGAACGCTCCTGTGGTTAGGCCTCGTAGCGGTGTGTAATCACTGGAGCTTTGCATGGCTCTTCGTAGCAGATGGGTACATCTCTTCTTTGTCCAAGAGAGGGGTCCTCTGGTTGGCAGAGTTATTAGCTCTCGTGTTCGTGCTGTACCTGGCGAGGCGCGAATCGCTACCGCGTGGGCGCATCATCAATTTGACGCTCTTGGTCTGCATTTGCGTTGGTGGGTACGGGACGGGTCGCGGCTTGGGTTGGGTGATGACGGGGGATGAGCAGCGACTTATAGGCGACCTCAAAGCGGTGAGAGCGAATGAAGAGCTGCACCTCGCTTTGGTGCCGCGCTTCAAAGGCTTAGGTCGCGCTCTAGAGAATCTTGAGATCCCTGGCATGGATGCTGAGGAGCTGTTCACTGAAGAGGTCGTAGTCACGGACGTCTTGCATAAGGGACCGGTCGAGCGCTTGAGGCACGTGCTGCAGCTCGAGGAGTATGAGTGGACCCTCTCAAAGCAGCAGAGCGTTGCCCGATCTGAGCTGGCGCTATATCGCCCTTTGCTAGACAGCCTCGCTTGGGTAGAGCAGGCCAAGGCATACCTCGTCAGCACAAAAAGATCTCTAGAAGCGCCGGAGCTCTTGGCTGAGAGTGAGGCCGGCTTTGAATTGCTAGCTCAAGGAGAAGACGGGCGCATTCAGCAGATCAACGCGCACCTTCATGTCGAATGGGTGAGAGAGCTTGAGGGCGATGGCGACGCGACATCAAGCGCGTGGAAGATCTCAGCTTTAGAGCTGATTGATGTAGAGGTGATCTCGGCGATTGGAACGGCATTCGAGGAGGTGTTGAGCGAGGCGATTAGGGAGAAGGATCTATTGAGAGAGCTGCGTGAGAATGGAGCTATCAATGAGGTCGTGAAGCAGCTGACGATGGATGATTGGGCCCCACCGTATGAGTACTATGAGGCTCGATCGTCAGATGTAAACGAAGCCGTCAGCGTCGTTGACTATGACGGCGATGGATATGACGACCTCTATTTCTGCGCAGATATAGGCCGGAACATCCTCCTTCGTAACCAAGGTGACGGATCATTTTCGGACGCGACCGCCGACAGTGGGTTGGAGTTTGATGGCCTCACAAACGTCGCCCTCTTCTTTGATTACGACAATGACGGTGACCAAGATTGCTTCTTAGGCCGATCGCACAAGCCCAGTCGTTTCCTCAGGAATGAGAGCGGTGTGTTCACCGATATAACCGCAGAGGTGTTTGGCGATGACGGCCCTCAATTAGTTGAGTCTGCCTCAGCTGCCGATTTGGATGGAGACGGCCTCTTGGATTTATATGTCTCTACTTATGTCGGGACCTTGATCTCTTATGAGATGGCCCGGCCGGCGAGGCCCAAAGGGATGCTCTTCGACCGACAG
>JAPKBY010000499.1 GCA_028823185.1 Planctomycetota bacterium | reverse complement strand
CTCGCGAGCCCGCGCTATGGCGAGCGCTGGGCCCAGCACTGGCTGGACATCGTGCAGTTCGCGGAGTCGCACGGCTTCGAGATGAACAATCCGCGGCCCAATGCCTACCACTACCGCGACTACGTCATCGAGGCCTTCAATGAGGACAAGCCCTACGACCGCTTCATCTTCGAGCAGCTCGCCGGAGACACCGTCGGGGTCGACGCCGCCACTGGCTTCCTCGTCGCCGGCGCATGGGACCAGGTCGTTAGCAAGGAGCCCGCCTACACAGCGCTCCAGCGTCAAGACGAGCTGACCGCGATGGTCAACACGACAGGGACAGCCTTCTTGGGGCTGACGCTCGGCTGCGCGCGCTGTCATAACCACAAATTTGACCCTGTCTCCCAGCGCGACTTCTACGCCATGACCGCGGTGTTCGCCGGCGTGCGTCACGGTGATCGAGCCCTGTACTCGAAGGAGGAGGCGGGCAAGCTGCGCCAACGGACTGAGATCGAAGCGGAGATCAAATCCCTACGCAGCGAGCTCCCGAGTCTCCGACCGGCAGTGAGCTCGGCGCTCAATGAAGAGCGCTTTGAACCAGCGCTCGCCACGGCCGTGCGCATGCGCATCTTCGCCACCAACAGCGCAGAGCCCTGCATCGACGAAATAGAGGTCTGGTCTGGCGAGACGAACGTCGCGCTCAGCGCGACCCCCTCCTCCTCAGGCGACTACGCGAACAATCCGAAGCACAAGCTCGAACACATCAACGATGGCGAGTTCGGCAATCCTCGCAGCTGGATCTCCAACGAGTCCGGTGGAGGTTGGATCCAGCTCGAGCTGTCCGAGCCCGCGCTGATCGAGCGCGTGGTCTGGGCCCGTGACAGAAACCAGCAGTTCAGCGACCGCACCGCCACCAACTACATCATCGAGATCAGCGAGGTCCCTGGGGAGTGGACGATCGTGTCAGGTTCGCAGGACCGGTTGCCCTTTGGGGAGGCCGGTGGAGTGGACAGCCTCTCGACTCGCGCACGAGGGCTCACAGCCCGTATCGCCGAGGCAGAAGAGCGGGGACGCGCGCTGAAGGTCGCGCCGTCAGCCATGGTCTACGCAGGCAAGCTAGAGCAGCCCGGCCCGACCCACCGCCTCTACCGAGGCGACGCGATGGAGAAGCGCGAGCTCGTCGCGGCCGACACAATCTCGGCCTTCGGCTCACTGGATCTCAGCATGGACGCACCAGAGAAGGAGCGTCGCGTCGCCCTCGCCCACAAGATCACAGCCCCCGACAACCCCTTGGCCGCCCGGGTCATGGCCAACCGAATCTGGTATCAGCACTTCGGAGAAGGGATCGTCTCCACGCCCGGAGACTTCGGCGCTAACGGGGGCGCTCCCTCACATCCGGAGCTCTTAGATTGGCTGGCGCGTCAGCTGATGCGCGATGAGTGGTCCATCAAAGCGCTCCATCGCACGATCCTCTTCTCGAACACCTACCGTCAAGCCAGCACCCCCGACGCGGCAGGCTTGGCTATAGACGTAGACGCGCGCCTCTTGTGGCGCTTCCCGCCTAGAAGGCTCGAGGCCGAGGTGATCCGAGACTGCATCCTCCAGCTCAGCGGGAAGCTCGACCTCACCATGGAAGGCCCAGGCTTCAGCACCTTCCAGGCGAATGACAACTATGTCCGCGTCTACACACCGAAGGAGACGCTGGGACCAGCCGAGTGGAGACGCATGGTCTACATGCACAAGGTGAGGATGGAGCGCGCGCCCTTGTTTGGCTCCTTCGACGTGCCCGATGCAGGGCAGGTCTGCCCCAAGCGCGGCTTGTCCACGACAGCGATCCAAGCGCTGAATCTCTTCAACGGCAGCTTCGTGATCGATCAATCAAAGCACATGGCAGCGCTGCTAGAGCGTACGGGTGGTGATCCTGTGCAGGGCGCCTACCAGCTCGCCTACGGTCGCTCTCCTCTCAAAGAAGAGTCAAGCGATGCGCACGCCTTCATCGCAGACCAGAGCCTCGTCGCGTTCTGTCGAGCGATCCTGAACTCCAACGAGCTGGTGTTTCTGCCATGAG
>JAPKBY010000498.1 GCA_028823185.1 Planctomycetota bacterium | reverse complement strand
TTGGGGGGTGGTAGACGAGGAGGGGGACGAGGAGGGGGAATACAACGACGAGGACGGATCCACCCACGACGACTCGATCATCGAGTGCATCTCGATTGACTGCAACGAGAACGGTGTCCCGGACACCTACGAGATCGCCAAGCACCCGGAGCTCGACGCTGACTTTGACGGGTTCCTTGACGCCTGCAGCGATAGGGTCACTTGGGTGAGACGGTATGAGAACGGCGTGCCCACGGACCATTGGTACGCGCTCATTGACAACCTCTCCACCTGGAAGCAGCACCGGAACTTCGCCCTGACCTGCGGCTCAGATCTGGTGTGCATTGAGACTCTGGAAGAAAACGATTGGATCTTCGCCACCTTCCACGACCAGCTCTTCCTCTACGGGACCTGGATTGGGCTCTGCCAAGACATGACAGATCCCAACTATTCAGAGCCTGGTGGAGGCTGGTAGTGGGTCAACCGTGAGCCGTTGACCTACGACAACTTGTGTCCTGGCAACCTCAACAACCAGGGCGGAACGGAGCACGTTGGAGAGCTCGTTCCTTGGGGTGAGTTGAACGACGAGGACGGTTCGACACTTGACAACGCGATCATCGAGTGCATCTCATCCGACTGTGACGGCGACGGTCGCCCAGATCGCTTCCAGATCGCCCGCTATCCCAGCCTGGACCTCAACAACGATGGGATCCTCGATCAATGCCAGTGATCTTCAACGAGCTGTGCTGAACTGAGGCGAATGGCCAACCATTAACAGGGCGGCGCGGGAATCACCTGCGCCGCTCTCCTTATTTTTCGGGCGATCCGTCGGACTCGTCGGTCTTCGTGAGCTCCGCCGGGAGGCGGCAGGCGGCGGAGACCTCGTAGCGGTGGTTGGCGAAGGTGCGGTAGCACCAGTCGAAGAGGTGGGAGACACCCGGAATGATCGAGAGCAGGTAGAGGGGAGTGAGCCACCATGCGTGGCGCATCACGTGGCGGTAGACATCGGGACCGGAGATCACCTCGTCTGTGTCGAGGAGGAGTCGAAGGTCTGAGAGGAGCTCCTCCTCTGGCATGTCGATGCGGTCTTTGACCCAGTCGGCCTGCAGAGGAGCGAAGCCGAGACCTTGGCGGGCGAGTGTCGTCGACCAGAAGGGCACCCACTTGCTGCAGAAGCCGCACGAGCCGTCGTAGAGGATCCAGCCGCGCATCTCTTCGGGTGTCTGCGTCAAGGTTCGATCCTCACACCAGAGAACACCTTCACTGGGGAGCCCTCTGCGTAGAAGACGGAGCAGGGCTCCGCACTGAGCGCCTCTACGAACTCCTCTCCGTAGACCTTGGCGACATCACACACAAGGCGTGCATCCCGCGCGCGCGCCACTCGCCAAGGCGGGTGCTCGACCTCGTACTCGAGGGTCCCACCGTCACGCTGCTGTGTGTATCCCCAATAGTGCTCTGCCACGAACTCCTCTTCGCTCCCAGGAGCCATCTCTTCAAGAGGGCCATCGTAAGTGAGTTCCATGCGGCTCTCCCACCCTCTCTTGCGCCAGGAGTACATCAGCGAGCGGGCAGCAGCAGCCTCCTCTTCGACGAGCATGTGCTCGTGGCTCATGCGTGCCGTCGAGTAAGGCTCGTTGTAGAAGAGCCGCGCCAAGACTGAGACCGCGGGCTTGGGGACGAACTCCTTGATGAAGCTCACCGCGCGCCGCACCTCGCCACCGACCTCGCGCTTTACGTAGAAGCGCAGATTGACCTCCTCAAAGGAGGCGTGGAGCGGGACGGGGATCCCTGCGATCCTCGTATCGAGAAACATGAAGCCGACGACGCTGAGGATCGTCTTCCCCTCCCAAGTGTCGAGCGTCGTCCCCGCCGGGACGAGGGGCTCGAGGAGCTCGGGGGAGACCTCGAAGTTGAAGAGCACGAGGTGTCGCCACTCCGCTTCCAGAAAGGGTTGCTTTGTCTTCATCACACGAGCCAGCCCGACACCTCTTCAGGCCTCGCTCTTCGGTCGCAGAGCGAGCGCGGGGGAACGCCCGCCTTTCTCCCCCATCAGGTCTAAGAGGAAGCCTTGC
>JAPKBY010000032.1 GCA_028823185.1 Planctomycetota bacterium | reverse complement strand
TCCCACTCGTCCGTCACCTGGTGATAGTCCTGGTGCATGTTGTAGGTCGAGAAGGTCTGAGCCACGATCCCTCGCACAGCGAAGGCGTAGTTATCAGAGCGCTGAAAGAAGTTCTGCTCTGGTCGAACATCCGGCGAGATCGAGATCCCCTCTCTCTCGATCGCCCCCATCAGATTGCTGCGCTCATGCCCAGTGAGCCACAGCCGCCCAGCGCCGCCTGCGAGCTCATCGGCGCGCCCGATCATCTCGTAGTTCAAGTTGCAGCAGGTCTTCTCAAGCGGAAAGAGCGGAGCCTCTAGGTAATGCTTCGTACCCAAGAGTCCGATCTCCTCTCCCGTCACGAGGAGAAAGAGCAGCGTGCGCGCCGGGGCAGGGCCGTTCGCGAAGGCGTCAGCGAGCTCCACCACACAGGCGACTCCTGAGGCGTCGTCGTCAGCTCCGTTGTAGATGAGGTCGACCTCTTCAGCCTCCTTCGAGTCGGCCTCTCCATCCACCTTACGGGGCTTCGCTGTGCCGATATGATCGAAGTGAGCCGTCAAAACAACCACCTCCTCAGCGAGCTCTGGACGCTCCTTGGTGCCAGCTCCACGGATCAAGCCGGCCACATTATGAGCAGGGACTTCCTCCTCAATGGGGTAGGTCCGGAGCTGTATGAAATGTACGCGCCCATCCTCGAAGGCTGTACGGGTTTCACCATGGACACGCATCCACGGCGTCGAGCTCTCCTCGGAGGGCTCCTCTGGCGAGACTAAAACAAGCCTGGGGTCGCGCTTCACCCAAGCCCGACCGTTTCGTTTTGAGCCTCGGCTGATGATGGCTCCCCAACCGGCGCCGCCCTCATGGCCACGCTCGGTGAGCCATTTGCGACCCTGGCGACTGGAGCCAGAGAGGAAGAGCGCGACGTCAGCGTCTGCTTCGAGGGGAAGATCTTCGATCCCCTCCACCGTCAAAACAGTCAGCTTCTCGGTCGAAGCCGCAGCGCCGATGGGATCGAACCAGATGCCTGCAGCGTGCGTACCGAAATCTTCAACGCTGATGTACACGTCGAGCTCTGCCGCGCGTTCCTGACCTACAAGACGCATAGGGACCGGCTGAAGATAGCTCTCGCCAACCGCTGGCTTGAGGCCAAGCTCCTCAAATCTCTTCGCGAGGTAACGAGCCGCTAGCTCATTCTCCGGCGTACCCGTAGAGCGGCCGAGCAGCTCATCGGAGGCGAGGTATTTGACCGTAGCCTCCATCCCCTTCGCGTCGATACGCTGAAGTTCATCCTGAGGCGAGGGCGAGAGCAGTAGAAATGCAATGAGGGGCAACATGCCCCCCATGATAGCGCCATGAGCGCTCAGTCAGGTGCCCCTAAGAGGCCATGACAGTGATGAAAGTCCTGAAAACTCTCCTAAGCGACGACCTCACGGAGTGTACGCAGGAGGGCTTCGTTCTTCTTAGGATCAGAGACGTGCACACGCACCGTTCCAGAGATCGTTCGAGGAACGCTCAGCGTTCCGGGCTCAAGCCGCCTGTTGACCTTGCGGGCTAGCTCGGCGGGTGCGGGCACCTGCAAGAGGATCCAGTCGCCCGTTTGGGGAGACGGCAGAGGCCGAATGCCGGGGATGGAGGCAAGGCGCGAGCAAAAGCGTTCTTTCTCTTGATCCAATTTGGGGTCTAAGATTGCGATCTCCTTTCCTCTTGATTTTCAGCCTCGCGAGAGTTCGAGAAGCTGTACTTATGTGACGATCAAAAGCCGAATCCGTCTAGCCCAAACAGCCAAATGCAGAGTCTCTTTTGAGAGGGAAGACCTACTGGAACACCCTCCGTACCCACCTTATGTGGTGGATGAACTTCCCCCAAGCACTACCTAGTGTCGCGTATCGCCCTTCCCATTATCGGGAAGTTTCTTCCCGTGAGACCTCGACGCGAGAGAGGTCACGACGCGCTCAAATGCACGCTCCAAGCACGCGATTTCGAGCGAGGCTGCTTCGCCTCCGACCAAACGAGCGAGCCTACGCCGCTCCTCTAGAACCTTCTCTAGCGCCTCTTCCGTCGGCCAGCGCTCATCGAGAATCGTCCGTTCCACCTCTAGCAAGACGAGCGAATCTCTCAGGAGCCCGTCCTCTTCATTGATGGCTGTGCAGTTAGACTCGGCCTCTGCGCCTTGATCTAGGCCTTGATCTATAGCTTGGAGCCCTCGACGGTCATCTCTAAGCTCATGCCTAGCCCTACGGAGCGCCCCATGAAAGCGGTTCATCTCCTCCTCCACCCCTTGGTGGCGTAGCGCAGAGCGCTCCGGGAGATCGCCAGATCGCCTGAGCAGGGAACGCTCTCTCTGCGCTCTTGAGGCAGGGCGTTCATCACGAGAGCTATGAAGTGTCACAAGGTGAGGCATCGAGGAGGCTAAGATAGCGAACGGAGACCGCCGCACCAACGTAAGAACTCTGCCATATGCGCTCACAAATCAACCTCGCTCTACCTCTTGTCCTCGCCACAATTGGCTCCCTATTCGGCGAGCTAAACCTCGTACACGCGAGCGAGAGCGCTCTCGCTCAAGACGAGCAAGTAGAGGACTCAAATGAGAAGCCTCAGCCTCGTTCACACACTCTCCACAAACCACCGACGGAGCTCTTCGAGGTCACTCGAGTCGTGGACGGCGACACCATTCATGTCTTACGTGCAGGTGAAACTGAAAAGCTCAGACTCCTATCTGTTGACACAGAAGAGGTAGTACGTGGTGGCGGCTCTTCAAACGGCACCAAACCACAGACCGTCTTCGGGACCGAATGCGCAGCGTGGGCCCAATCCTACTTTGACGCCTTAGCTGACGAAGAGGGAACGACACGAGTCGGCCTTTGGTTTCCCGGAGAGATAGAGACTCGTGACATCTATGGCCGCCTCCTCTGCCACGTGGTCCTGGAGGATGGAACAGACTTCAACCTCCTGCTCTTAGAGAAGGGAAAGAGTCCCTACTTCAATAAATACGGCAACAGCACAGCCTTTGACGCAGAGTTTCGCGCAGCACAAAGCTCGGCCAGGAGTGAGGGGATCGGCATCTGGAATCTCGACACAAACACGGCCAAGACGGCTGGAGCGCCGTCTATCAAGCGACCCTATGAGCGCCTCATGCCTTGGTGGGAAGCGCGAGCAGAAGCGATCCAGCACTCCCGCAAGAGTCATGCTAAAGCGCCCTTGAAATTTGTCGACGCGGGCGAGGCGGACCAGCTCGAAGCGGCGACGAGAGCCTTCACTCCTGAGCCTGCAAGGGTTGAGGTCTTCGGCACAGTAGACCGAATCTTCGACGAGGATGACGGCAGCCAGACAGTCCTCTTCCGGGCCTCTGATAGAGGACGCGCGCTACGAGTCAAGATCTCCGAGGAGGCCATCGCTGCTCACTCAAAGCTCGACCTGGCAACGTTGAACGAGGAGTTTCGCCAAAACTATGTCTGGGTCACTGGCGCAATGAGCTGGACCGGTCGTGGCTATGAAATCATCTCGAGCGGCCCCGAGAGCTGGCGCATCGCTCCAGACTCAAGCAGCTGGCAAGAGCGCCTCTTTAAGGCTATTGGCCCGCGCTCTCTGTGGGCTGCCGCGCTCGGCATCGAGTACGAGCTCTCCCTGTTTCGCGCCGGTGAAGAGGAGGCCTACAACCAATCACATGTGTGGGTCTCCTTTGCTGACGCCTCCAGCCACACAGAGACACAGGTCGCTGGCGAGGAGATGACCGTCGTGATCGGGGCTGAGGCCGGCTGGGCTCGCACTCCATCAACCTTCACCGCCTATCCTCCGGATCTCTGCGAGAGGGTCCGTGAGAGAGTTCGAGTCAACCTCTACCGGAACCTGCACCTGCTCGCATCTGGAGCCCTGCAAGGAGTCCACGTTGATGAGAACGGAGACCTCCGAGGGGTGCTGCCGCGCGGCCAGAGCTTCTCGCTAGCGCTGAACGAATCCGACCACCCCTCAGACTTTAAGATCTCTCCTGACTCGGAGAACGAACAGCTCATCAGCTACACAGCATGGCAGAAGAGCGGGCTCATCAGCTTTGCGACAAAAGCGCTGCGTGCGGGAGACCCGCCTTCAAAGCAAGAATACGGTGGGCTCATCCTGCTCAAAGAGCTCGACAGCGCGCTCTTCGAATAACAGCAGCGCCACAACTCAAGAGAGCGTGTCGATCATCGCTCGCAGCGCTGCGACTCGCTCTGTCGAGACGGGGCTGTGAACCCCGGCCTCTTTAAGAGAGCTGCCGACGATCGCACCTGTCACGTGAGCGAGCAAGTCAGCAGCGTTCCCGATGTCGAGCCCTGATCCGATCAAGATCGGACTGTCCCCCACGCGCTCTCGCACGCTGACAAGCTCATCGGATGAGGGAGGGCTACCTGTCCGTGAACCAGAGAGGATCACAGCGTCCGCACCCCCGCGCTCAAGCGTCTCAACGGCGCTCTCGACGAGGCTTGTATCACCGATCGGCGTCGCGTGCTTTACGTGAACATCAGCGAAGATCTTCACGCTCGGTGCGAGCCTCGCACGCTCTCGCATGAGCCCGGCCGCATCGCCGGTGATCACACCTTGATCTGTCGCTGCTGCGCCGCACAAGACGTTCACGCGCAAGAAGCTCGCGCCCGTCGCTGCACAGATACCGAGCGCGCTGCGCGCGTCATTCCGCAGGACATTGACTCCGACCTCTATGCCATCAGCTGCCTCCATCACGGCGCGAACAGCTAAGGCCATCGCAGCGACCGTCTCACTCCCGACCGCGCCCGCGAAGAACGGCGTGTCGCCAAAGTTCTCCACAATGATCGCATCGGCTCCGCCGGCTGCGAGGCGCTCAGCGTCGACGCGAGCGCTCTCCAATACCGCGCTGAAGTTGTCAGCGAAGCGCGGCGCGCCAGGGAGCGCCATGAGGTGAACCACACCGATGAGGGTGCGCCTATCCGTAGAGAAGAGATCTGTCATGAGGCCGCGGAGGATACGTTCAATGGGATCTCAACGCGACGCCTGCGCGTCCTCGAACTTCACGGAGCGGTGGTAGTCGCCTCTGAGGCCATCGAGCATGGCAGGGAAGACCGCCTCATTTCCACTGGCCGTGTAATGACCTTGGAACGCCCCATCCCTCAGGAAATAGTCCCGAGCCACTCGGCCTGTGAGGACATGATCCGCGAAGAGCGCCTCACGGCTTGAGACATATGGAATCCCAAGCTCTTCTAGGGTCCTCATGAGGAAGGCCTCTCTCCAATCCCCTCCCTCGCGGCCGCTCGCGAGCCGCTCACCGTGAAAGAGGACAACGAAGTGCTCGAGCTCTCGCTCTTGGAGCAATCCTTGCAGCCTCTGTAAGAGCCAGGTCGCGGCGCGCTGTTTGCGCTGGATCGTGTCTAGCTTGGACTCTCCGACGGAGCTCAGCGGGAGCGAATTGGAGGTCGCCAAGAGACGCAGGAGGTAGCTATCGATCTCAATGGGATGATCTTCCAACCACTCACTCGCCGACAGCTCTCCAGGGAGCTCCCAAAGGAAGCCCTCTTCCTTCTCTACGACCATCGGCTTTGGGTGTCCGCGAAATGAGAGCGCGCAACGATCGATGTCTTCATCCACTAGAACTCCGATCACGATGATCGGGTCTTCCTCTAGATAGCGGTCGACGCTGCGCTCTAGGAGCAGAACGATCTGATCTAAGCCATAGGCGCACGTCCCATAGTTCAGCATGCGGAGCTCTTCGGAGAGGGGGCTCTCCTCCAAGAGTGACTCCCAGCAATCTTCGGCCGGAACCACACACTCAGAGAATGAGTCGCCATAGAGCAAGACGGGTCGTCGCCCACGCAAGCTCCCTTCGGCGCGATGAGAGAGGTCTCCCCTCCGAACGCTGGCGGGGAGCCAACCGTGAACGGCATGAGCCCGCTCAAATTGATCGCGCTCATGCGCCCCCTGAAAGCTCCTCTGAAGCTTCCAGAAATCATCTTCGCTGAGCGCGTCCGCGAAGCGGTTCGGATCCCTGAGCGAATCACCCAAGCTCACCGAGATAGACCCCTCCCCGAAGAGGAGCCAACGCACCCCGAGCTCTCCTGCGCCCCATGCGAGGCATAGCGAGAAAATCGTCGCGCAGATCCCCTGCACAACGCTCTTAATTACGGCCGTCGGCCGCATAATCTCCTCCTTTGCAGGGCCCTGCTGAGGGCCCCTATATCTCCTTCTATCTGACCCTGACGCTCCTACGCCAAGACGGAGATGAGTTTACAGCTTCCTATTAAATCCCGCCACCCCGGGAAATTGCATTTAATAAGAAAGAGCGCACGCGACCCTTATGGTCGCGTGCGCCCTGTGCTTTAGGTGGGGCTCTCAGGCTCCCAGTGGGGATTTCAGGCTCCCCAGGTGACCTCATAGCCATTTGAGAGGTTGAAGAGGCTGCTGCAGGGAGAGGTGCCTGCGTCACGGTACCAGTACTGATAGCGCTTGGTCTGCCCAACACCGACGCCAGTCGTGCCCGCGATGGGAATGGTCGTGCGCGTGGTGAAGTTATTACCCGAGTTGGCGAATCGAATCTCTAAGCGGAGGACGCTCCCGCCAGCACAACGAAGGCCATCTCCGAATGTGTTTCCATTGCCGCCGTTCACCGCGTTGTTCCCTTGAAAGAAGAGCCCGGGACCAGGAGTCAGGTTCACTACGCTGAGCACGAGATCATCGGTAGCGATGCTCGCTGAACCAGCCCCGCTCATGAGAGCTCCGCTGCCAGTGTCATTCGCGCAACCTTCACCGCTGTTGCCCGTGTTTCCACAAGGGCACGCCGTTACTGATCCATCTCCAGAGCAAAATGAAGTGCCCGGTCCAGAGCCTACGATCGTCACCCCACCGGTCATGCCACTCCCGAAGTGCGGCAAGCAGAAGTAATCATATCGATCGTTAGTACGAGGATTAGCAGCGATGAAGGCCTCCGTGAAAGTGACCTCGAAGACGGGCACGGAGCTGTTTAGGCTCGAGTGAAAAGCTTCGTTTCCATTCACGGCTCCATCCGTGCCCTCTGTGACCGTGTGATTGCCACCTGTCCGAGTCCAGCGCACCGTCTGCCCGACCGTGACGCTGACCTCGCTAGGAACGAATGAGTTTCCATACTGCATAACATCGACGACATCCTGAACCGTGACGGTCCCGATCATGCCGAAGTTTAAGTGCGGCGTGCAGCAGTAGTCATAGAGGTTGCCCACGCGCGGATGAGCTGCCAGAAAGGCCTCATCAAAGGTGAACTCGAAGATCGGGTTCGGAGAATCGAGCAGACCGTAGAAGGCCTCCGTTCCATCGATGATGTCATCTAGCCCCTCCGAAACATCATGCACGCCTCCACTCCTCACCCAACGGACGGTATCGCCGACGTTGATGACGACATCCTGGGGAGTGAATGCGAGGTTGACTTGGTTGACAATGACGACATCTGCGTTGGCACTGCCAACAAAGAGCAGTAGCGCGGAGAAGAGTGAGAGTTGGCGATTCATAGTGTGAGTACCCATTTGGCCTAGTAGAGAAGTGGTCACCGGTTGATTGATAGCGGTCCCATAAAACAGCCTCATGGAGACCTTTCTGGATCAGACGCACCTAATAGTCCATCAGATCCATGAATCCCGCAAGTCAAACAGCCTTTTGAACGGATCTAGGCCCAAAGAGATAAGGGGATTCCTATTATTCGCCGAGGAGGCCTCTTTCACACGCGAGCTCTGCCAATAGGACCGCTCCGCCAGCAGCTCCTCGGATCGCATTATGAGAGAGGGTCGTGAAGCGCCAGTCGAGAATTGGGCATCTCCGCAGCCGCCCGACGCTGATCGCCATTCCACCTTGCTCATCTACATGATGCTCGGGGCGTGGCACATCATCGCCCTCCAAACAGACCACGGGCTGAGCAGGAGCGCTCGGGAGCCCCAAGGCTTGAGGAACTCCGCTAAAGGCGCTCCATGCCTCTAGGATCTCTTCGCGCTCCACAGGCCTCCCTAGAGAGACTGAGACGCAGGCTGTGTGCCCATCAACAACAGGGACGCGATTGCTCGTGGCAGCGACTGCGAGCTCTGCAGGCTGAATGCTCCCCCCCTCTAGGGTCCCGAGGAGGCGCCTCGTCTCAAGCTCGATCTTCTCCTCCTCGCCAGGGATGAAGGGGGAGATCTTCCCTGCGAACTCCTCCAGAGTGGGCGCAGCGCTGCCCATGCCCGAGAGAGCCTGCAGCGTGACCGCATGAATGGAATTGAGGCCGAAGGCTCGAGCCAAGGGAGCGACAGCTAGCACCAAACCCGCTGTGGAACAGTTCGGGTTAGCGATGATCGCGCCCTTAGAAGGGTCCAAAATCAGGTCGAGATGCTCCGGATTGACCTCAGGGATGACCAAGGGCACATCCGGTGCGAGGCGATGGGAGGCTGCGTTGGTGACGACGAGGTGTCCCGCTGCGCGCAGGCTAGCCTCTCTCTCATAGGCGACCTCGCTAGGTAGCGCTGAGAACACCAACCGGCAACTAGAGCCCTCATGGATGCCACCGAGGACCAAATCTTGGAGCTTCTCTGGACACACGCCTCGCGTGCGCTTCCCGAGGGCCTGTCCTGCCGATTCAGAAGAAGCGCGAACCTCCACTAGTTCAAACCAGGGATGGTCCGCCAAAATCTGAAGGAAGCGCTGACCAACCACGCCTGTTGCCCCGTAGAGAGCTACAGGCAGGCGTTCTTTTCGAGGTGTTTGCACCCCGAAGAGGATGCCAAGCGTCTACGCCCCCGTCACGCCTACAGAGGTTCAACAGCCTCCACAGTCCAAATTTTGCCTGCCATGTTCCAAAACAATCACCTCTGCTCTCTCTTCATCGTCCTCTCTCTTGCCGCCTGCGGCTCTGATGCTGGGACAACAGAAAAGGGCACGCCTGCCTCCGAGGGCCCCGAGAGACCGAATGTACTCCTAGTCACCCTCGACACGACCAGAGCAGACCGCCTCGGCTATGCAGGCTACGAGAAGGCGAGAACCCCGCATCTAGACGCGCTCGCGGCGAGCTCAGCAAACTTCACGAACGCCCGAACTCACGTCCCGCTCACCCTGCCTTCACACAGCAGCCTCATGACGGGGCTGCTCCCGACCGGGCACGGCATCCACGTGAACATGCAAGGCGCGCTCCCGAGCGAGGTAGGCACGCTGGCCGAGTCCTTCAAGAGGGCCGGCTACTCAACAGGCGCATCCATCGCAGCTTGGGTCCTAGCCTCCCGCTATGGACTCGCACGCGGCTTCGACTTCTATGACGAGGTCGACGAAGAGCTAGACACCCTCACGACCTTGGCTGAGCGCCCTGGAGAAGACATCACGGCAGCGTCGCTCGGCTGGCTTAATGAGAACGGCGATCAACCCTTCTTCTTTTGGGCGCACTACTTCGACGCCCATGACGCCTACTTGCCGCCGGAAGGCTATCGAGACTTCGCTCATCCTTACGACGGAGAGATCTCCTTCGTAGACCATCAAGTCGGGCAGCTGCTCGCCTGGCTAGAAGAGAGCGGCGAAGCTGAGAACACTCTCGTCATCATCGTTGGAGACCACGGCGAAGACCTCGAGCAACACGGCGAAGGCAGTCACGGGATCTTGATCTACGACGCCACCTTGCACATTCCGCTGCTCATGCGGATGCCCGGTAAGATCGAGCCCAGCGTCATCAAGGGCAACGTTGGCCTGATCGACATCGCCCCCACGATCTGCGAACTCATCGACCTGAACGCCCCCGGATCGATGGACGGCCAAAGCCTAGTGCCAGCGCTCAAGGGTGAGGAGATGGACGCCAACTACCCATTCTTTGCAGAGGGTGAATACTCAAGGCGCTCCTTTGGATGGTCACGCCTCAGGTCCTTCATAGTCGACGATTGGAAGCTCATCGACTCCCCCTCTCCCGAGCTCTTCAACCTCAAGATGGACCCTGGAGAAACGAACAGTCTCGCTGAGACCGAGCCTGAGCGGGTCACATCAATGCGTGAAGCCATGACCTCATTCCTTGCTTCAAAGACAGTGAGAGATGCCATGGCGCTCGAAGCCTCCGGTGACGCAGACGCGGCGCTCGCTGCTCTCGGATACGTCGCTGGAACGAGCGGGGCCATCGATGACGACCCCATGGACCTGCAGGAGCCGCGAGAGATGATGGCTGTGTTCAAAGGGTCCATCCGTGCTGACGGGCTCTTAAAGCGAAAGAAGCCTACGGAGGCGCTCCCCCTCATCGAGTGGATCCTCGAGCAGAGCCCCGAGTCTGAAGAGCTCTATGGGCTCCTCGGCAACTGCTACTTCCAGCTCGA
>JAPKBY010000497.1 GCA_028823185.1 Planctomycetota bacterium | reverse complement strand
CGCTCATCCCCAAGCCGCTACTACCGAAGGAGGGCGCGGATGAGAGCGCGCGCCTTGCAGCACGCGATGCGATCAAGACGCATCCCCTAGGCCTCGACCAGCTGGTCGACTCAGGCTATAGCTCCACCCTCATCTTTGTGCGGATGACCTCCGGCGATCTCACGGTCAAAGAGATGACGCCCACCATCGAGGGCATCGAAGCGGCCCTCGCTGCCGTCAAAGCGCCCCCGGGTCTACAGCTCTCCTTGACGGGGATCCCTCCCCTGCGGGTCGCCATCTTCGGGACCATCAAGCGCGAGCAGCGCATGCTCAGCTTGCTGGGCATGGTGCTCTCCCTCGGTGTCTCTTGTTTGCTATTTAGAAAGCTCGGGCCTGTGCTCATCGCTGGTATCCCCTCGCTCTTCTCCGGTATCTGGGCCGCAGGCCTCGTCGGTTGGACGGGCGTACCTTTCGACATCTTGACGGCCCAGCTGCCGCTCCTGGTCCAGATCATCGCGCTCTGCGATTCTGTCCACTTAACAAACCACATCCTCTTGCGCCGCAGCGCCGGAGACACTCCCCGCGAAGCGGCCGTCTCCAGCCTCAAGAACCTCGGCAGCGCCTGCTTGCTCACCACCTTCACGACCGCGGTCGGCTTCCTCTCTCTCGTGGTCTCGCGCGCGGACGCGATCCAGAAGTTCGGGTTGCTCTTTGGAATCAGCGTGCTCGCTGCCTTCTTCGCCGTCATCTTGCTCGTCCCGCTCTGCACGATCCTCTTCCTGCGCGGCGAGCCCAGCTCGCAGAGCGTGCGCCACGAGGCCCGCCTGCGCCGAGTGATCCAGAGAATCCTGCCCCCCATCCTCGCCCGTCCGCGGCTCTCCTCGGCCGTCGGGATCCTCTTGACCGCGCTGACATGTACGGCCGCGCTCTCCCTGTCACCAGACAACAGGCTCGCAGAGTCGAGCCCAGAGGGAGACCCTGCTACCGAAGCGCTCTTCCGCATCGAGTCCCTCTATGGCGGGCTCGTAAGCAGCACGGTGCGAGTCGACTGGCCAAGGGAGCTCGACTCCTCTGACCCATCGATTCTGGCGGCCTTGGGCTCAGCCAAAGAAGCCTTTGCCGCGAGCCCCATCCACCGCGAGGCCCTCTCGATCAAGGACCTGCTGCCTCTTGTCCCAGGGCGCGAAGCCAAGCCCGGTTCAGCTGATCCGCGCCTCGCGATCCTCGAGAGCGTAGACGAGGGCGCGCTCGCCAGCCTCTGGCGCCCAGACCTCGGCTCAGCAGTGCTCATCGCACGACTCCCAGATGTACACAGCGACCAGGTCGAAGAGGCCCACAGCAAAATCCAAGCGGCGCTCACAGAGCTCGAACCGGTCTATCCAGGCTTCACCTTCACCCTCACTGGGACAGGCGTCGTCGCGCGCCGAAACATCGACACGATTATCTCAGACCTCGCGCGCGGTCTCTTCATCGCAGCCGTCACGATCTTCTTCGCGCTCTCACTCTTCTTGCGCTCATGGCGCCTCGGCTTGCTCTCCTTGATCCCGAACGTTCTACCGCTCTCGATCACAGCCACCGCGCTCATCGTTTTGGATCAACCGCTCCAAGTCTCCAGCGCGATCGCTTTCTCTGTCTGCCTAGGGATCGCAGTGGATGACACGATCCATTTCCTCCATCGCTGGCGCAAAGAGCGCCTGCTCACGGACTCTGCTCGAGAGGCGGCGCTAGAGACATGTGTCGGCGTGGGACTCCCGATCCTCGTAACGACCTTCGTCTTGTTCGCAGGCTTCTCAGCCCTCTTACCCAGCATCGTGGGAACCACCCGCGTCTTCGCTTGGATCATTCTCGGCGGCCTCGCGACCGCAGTCTTCGCCGACCTGCTCTTGCTCCCTGCCTTGCTGGTCGCGACCGACAAGGGAGAGCGCAAAGCTCTCGATCAATAATGCGGCGGCGGATCGTTCTGCGGCGAGTCAGATCCGGGCGCCCCAGGTGATTCCACCTTGTCTTGCAGGGTCTTTAGCTTCGACTCGAGCTTATCGATCTGTCGCATCTGACCTGCGACGACAGCGCTCAGCTCTT
>JAPKBY010000496.1 GCA_028823185.1 Planctomycetota bacterium | reverse complement strand
CTACGCGTCTTTAGGCCTTAATTAAAGGAAGCAACCATGGCACGCAGCAGTTACCGATCGAAGAAGAGCGGAAAGGCCTCAAAGGGTCGTAAGTCAAAGAAGAAGGCCGAAGTCAGCGTTGACGAGGTCGAGGTCGTCGAGGAGTCCAAGAGCCTCGGGATTGACGACGGGATGGTGATCGTCACCACTCTGGTCCTCATCACAGCCTTCGTCTTCACGGACTATCTCCTCGGTATGGACTATGCCCAGGGCTGGTTCTTTGCCGATAAATTTGGCGGCTGATTCAGCCCCAATTCTCACGTGAGCCCAAAAAGAGGCCACGCCCGCTCAAGCAGCGGGCGCGGCCTCTTCCTTTGATTCAGGGCCGGTTCAGGATTGGGGCTTCCTTGGATATTGTGTGTAGATGAGGGCCCCTCGTCGGTCCGTTCAAAGAAGCGTTTTTTCTCACTCTTGATCGGGCATTCCTGAAACCTAGACTGCGAATGCAATCCACACCGAATTCGGTGGGCTACATGGCCTATCGAACAGAGTCTCCTAGAGCGACAACAAGACACACATCGCATGCCCAATTTATTAAAGCCCATCGAATGGACCCTCGGCCGCTTCTCGGTCGACATGGGTATCGACCTCGGTACAGCTAACACGCTCGTCAGCGTTCGTGGGCGAGGCATCATCTTGAATGAGCCCAGCGTCGTCGCAGTTAAGAAGGAGACCAATGAGGTGCTTCTTGACGGAATGGCTGTGGGAAACACGGCCAAGGCGATGCTCGGAAAGACTCCTGGCGGGATCGAAGCGATCCGCCCATTGAAGCACGGCGTCATCGCGGACTTCGATGTGACGGAGAAGATGCTGCGTTACTTCATTACGAAGGTCCATGAAGGGCGCTCTTGGGTTAAGCCGCAAGTCGTGATCGCTGTCCCTGTTGGGATCACGGCGGTCGAGCGAAGGGCGGTTATTCATTCTGCCGAGCGCGCGGGCGCGAGGCGCGTGTATCTAGTGGATGAGCCGATGGCTGCTGGACTCGGATGTGACTTGCCTGTCACCGAGCCGCATGGCTCCCTCATCGTCGACATCGGTGGTGGTACTACTGAGATCGCAGTGCTTGCGCTCGGTGGCCCCGTCGCCGCCACTTCATTGCGCTATGCCGGTGATGAGATGGATGACTCGATCATTAACCACTTGCGCAGGCAGCACTCATTGCTCATCGGTGAGCTAACCGCCGAGCGCATCAAGCTGACCGTTGGCTCTGCGTGGCCAATGGAGCAAGAGCTCTCGATGGAGGTGAAGGGTCGTGACAGCGTCACCGGTCTTCCGCGGAGGACGACGATCACTTCGATTGAAATCCGAGAGGCGTTGCAGGGCACGGTGCGAACGATCTGTGAGGGAGTGCGCTCGATCTTAGAGGAGTCACCTCCTGAGATCGCCGCAGACCTCGTCGACTCGGGCGCGACTCTTGTGGGCGGTGGCGCGCTGCTCTTCGGTATGCCTGAGGCGATGAGCGATCTCCTCGGTATTCCAGCGAAGGTCGGCGAAGAGCCTTTGACGGCTGTCGCGAGAGGGACCGGCATCTTCCTCGACAAACTCGACATCTTCTCTCAGGTCCTCGGGTCTGAAGAAGACGAGTAGGGCTGGGGCGTCCCCGCTGCGGTGAGGCGAGCGAGCCGAACCCTATCTTCACGACGTACTCGTCGAGAGAGAGTTGAAGTGTGGATGGTCTTAGGGACCCTCGCTGCGCTCTCCTTGCGCCCCATCGGGGTCATTGAGGAGCTCGTGGAACGCTTGATCGCGCCCGCTCGCTTGGTGGCCGAGGTGGCTGCCCCAGTTCGCTGGTGGAGTCAGAGAGAGGCGAGGGCAGCTGAGGAGAGCCTCAAGCAGAGCGAAGCGGAGCTCGTGGCAGAGGCTAAAGAGCTCTTGGAAGAGGAACGCCTCGCTGCGCGGCCACCAGATCACCTCGTCCCTGCTGGACTCCGGATTGTGCACGCAGAGGTCATTGAGCGCCTTGACGGAGAAGAGGACAGCCTCATCGTGAGATGGTCTGACACGACGGAGCTGGAGCTCGGGATCC
>JAPKBY010000495.1 GCA_028823185.1 Planctomycetota bacterium | reverse complement strand
TCGGAGGGCTCAAGAACTCAGAGAAGAAGACCGTCAAGAGTGGCGTCCCCTTCCTTAACAAGATCCCCTTCATATCTGCCCTCTTCGAACGCAAAGGCAACTCGGTCTCCAACCGGAAGCTGATGATCCTCCTTAAGGCAGACATCATCATCCCGGAAGAGCACGAGCCGACTGAAGCGCAGCTCGGCTTCTAAACAAAAACACCGTCTAGGCTCCTCCCACTGAGAGGCTCAAGACACCAACCATTAACCGAGAGGCCGCTTCGCGGCCTCTCGCCTTACCTATGAGAGTAAGGGTCTCGTGATGTTCACGCGATCTCTCCCAACGTTCGGTATCCATAGAGTCTGCAGCGGGTATCACCAGCTGAGCCTCATCGAACATAAACCTAAAACCCAACAGAACGACGCCATGACGAGCCAGCGGCCCCGCCTCGCCCGAAACGTCCTATTCGCCCCATTTCTCACGGTCCTCTTTCTGACTTCGACCACGGCTAACGTCGCGTTCGCTCAAAAGAGTGATGAACAGATCCGCCTAGAGATCGACTTTGCCCGCGGAGTAGCCGAAGACTGGGGTTTTATCGATCTAGCTGATGGAATCCTAGCCGAGCTTGAAGCCTCCAATGTGCCGACTGCCATGGCAGAGGAGCTCGGACTGGTCAAGTGCGACCTCTATCGAGCTGCAGCAGTTAGGAGCCGAGACGCCGACAAACGAAACAATCTCCTTGAGCGCGCCATCGAAGCGTATGACAGCTTCTGCACGAGCAATCAATACTCGTCTCTACTCCCCCAGGCTGAGCTCGGTTTAGTCAACACATCAAGCGTCTACGCTCGCTCGCTCGAGCTAGCCATCGAAGAGGCCATCGGCGCAGAGGCTGAGGAGCTCTCAGTGAAGAGAGGCGAGGTCTTAGTCAATGCCGTCTCTAAGACCAGCGATCTGATCACGAACCTAAAGAACTCCGAAGATCAATCAGAGAACACGAAGCGTCAGCTCTATGAGTTGATGCTTCAGAGCTCTCAGATGAACTATGACATCGCTCGTACTCAAGAGGATGGACAGTTCAACTTCGAGCAAGCGCTCATGACATGTGAGGAGCTCGTGTTCAAAGCAGGCGAAGGGACGCCTCACTGCCTGCGCGCATACAACCTCATGGGCCGCACTTACGCAGCCCAGAAGAACTGGGAGGAGGCTTCAGCCTTCTTCCACGCCGTCATCGACGTAGCCATCCCGGTCGATGTCGAGGAGTGGAAGAGCGTAATCAAGGACATGGGATTGAGCCAAGCAGACAAGGAGCAGCGCTGGCTCTTTGTTGAGCTCGCGTCTCCGGGCCTCATGGACGCCCTCGCGAACTGGGGGCATATGGACGAGGCTTGCGCATCAGCGCTTCACATCTATAACACTCAGAAGCGGGAGGGCTTTGAGTACAGCCGCGAGCTCGGATATCCGGCACTCCTCGCTTGCGCGAAGGTCCTCCTCGACTCCGGAGGAGTGGTAGGAGGCAACCGCAGTAAGGGCGAAGCGATGTGGTATGAGAGCGCGGATGCCGCCTCAGAGGGAGGTCACCGCACCCGAAATCAAGTGCGCTGCGCAGACCTCTCGCTCACGATCGCCCAAACGGTAAACGCAGAGAACCAAGGCAACATCCTCCAGGTTCGCGCCCAAAAGCTCATCAGCGAGATCATCACGCGCCCGGGCATCGAGGTTGAACCTGCGGTGCTCTATGAAGCAGCGGAAGGTCATTACAACGAGCGCAATGACGCAGCTGCCATCAAGAGCCTCAAGCAAGTGCTCACGGCCCTAGACAGCGCGGATGAAGCTACAGCCTTGGAGCTAGCGCCGAAGACTTACTACTACCTCGGGCGCTCATACCAAAGACAAGATCGTCACCTAGAGGCCATCATGGCCTTCAAGGAGGGCGTAAAGAGTTGGCGAGGAGATCCCGAGTACGACGCCTACAGCGCTCAACAGCTATACAAGTCTGCTGATCGAATGCGCAAGACCATCCGAGACGACGCCTTCATCAACGCGATCTTCGCTGAGGCCGAGACCTTCGCTGCGCAGCTCTCGGA
>JAPKBY010000494.1 GCA_028823185.1 Planctomycetota bacterium | reverse complement strand
ACGGCAGATGCGAGCGGGCCTAAGCACCTTCAGGCCAACCTAACGCGCGCTAAGATTGATCAGCTCACAGAGGGCCTCCTTGCACGGTCGCGGAAACCCGTCATGCAAGCGCTCAAAGACTCAGGCCTCAAGCCCTCTGAGATTGATGATGTCATCCTCGTCGGCGGATCAACTCGAATCCCTGCTGTTCAGGCGATGGTCGAGGAGATCTTCGGAAGGGAGCCTAACCGCAGCGTTAACCCTGATGAGGTCGTCGCCACTGGCGCCGCCGTTCAGGGAGGCGTTCTTGGCGGAGAGGTCTCAGATGTAGTCCTCCTTGATGTCACTCCGCTGTCTTTGGGCATCGAGACGCTCGGTGGCGTGTTCACCAAGCTCGTAGAGCGCAACACAACAATCCCCACCTCTAAGAGTCAGGTCTTCTCTACGGCCGCTGACAACCAGCCCTCCGTTGACATTGTCGTTTATCAGGGTGAGAGAGAGATGGCGGCGAGCAATCGCAAGCTCGGAAACTTCCAGCTCAATGATATTCCTCCGTCACAGCGCGGCGTGCCTCAGATCGAGGTCAGCTTCGACATTGACGCTGATGGAATCGTCAGCGTGAAGGCGTCCGACAAGGGCACTGGCAAGGTGCAGTCGATCGTCATTAAAGATGCCAGCGGTCTCTCCGAGGAAGAGGTGGATCGGATGCGCAAAGAGGCAGAGGCTCACGCTGAGGAGGACAAGGCGGCTCGCGAGCTCGTTGACGTTAAGAATCAGGTCGAGCAGATCGTCCACCAGACGGACAAGCATCTTGAAGA
Organism: Planctomycetota bacterium; assembly: GCA_028823185.1. GTDB lineage: Bacteria > Planctomycetota > UBA1135 > UBA1135 > JAKVCE01. Next base: position 1,272 of record JAPKBY010000494.1, on the reverse strand, counting down.
GCACGGCGAGAAGCTGGGTGAGGAAGACGTGCAGAGCATCAAGACCGCCGGAGAGGAGCTGAAGAAGCTCGCTGAAGGTGACGACAAGGAAGCCATCGAGAAGGGCCTCGAGGAGTTCGCTAAGACCTCTCAGAAGCTTGGAGAGCTGCTTTATGCAGAGGCGCAAGCCGAAGCCGAAGCTGGCGCCGAAGGTGCCCCTGAGGCCCCTGGGGCGCCTGAGGGAGCTGGTGATTCCGGTGAAGAGCCCGTTGACGCTGACTTCGAGGTTAAGGCCTGAGGGCTCATGGCTGATAAGAGCCGCACCGGCGGCTGTTCTCAGTGAAGAAGGAGGGCGTGCCGTCTAACGCGGTGCGCCCTTCTTCGTATCCGACTAAGCAGGAATCGAAGCGAGGCACATGTTGTGAGCGCGGCGAGTCCTGCTACGCTTCGCCGCAATGATTGAAGTCAAAGGACTCACGCGCCGCTTTGGCGCTCACATAGCAGTGGACGACATCTCATTCGAGGTCGGCCAGGGAGAGGTCGTCGGATTTCTCGGGCTCAATGGCGCTGGGAAGACGACCACGCTGCGCGTTTTGGCGGGCTACCTGCCTGCGACTAGCGGCAGCGTGAAGGTCGCGGGCTTTGATGTCCTCCGGGATTCAATCGAGGTGAGGAGACGAATCGGCTATTTGCCTGAGAACGTCCCTCTCTACCGCGAGCAACGAGTCGAAGAAATGTTGACCATGCAAGCGCGCCTGCACGGTGTCCCTCGTGCTGAGCGAGAGCGGCGTATCGGGGAGGTGCTTGAGCGCGTGGGGGTTCTTGATCGCCGCCGACAGGTCATCGCCGGGTTGAGCCGCGGACTCAGGCAGCGCGTGGGCTTAGCCGTCGCGCTCTTGCCTAAGCCTGAGGTGCTCATTCTTGATGAACCGACGAGCGGCTTGGACCCCATGCAAAGGCAAGAGGTGCGAGTCTTGCTCCGTGAGCTTTCATCCGACCATACCGTGCTCTTGTCATCACACATTCTTCCGGAGGTAGAGGCTGTCTGTCCTCGGACGATCATCATTCATCGTGGCAAGATCGTCGCTGATGGAACGAAGGAGGAGATGGTGCGTGACCTCGGGAGAGGCAGCAGGGTGCGCTTGGAAGCCTTCTTCGGTGAAGATCTCGAGGGTGCGCTAAAGTCGGTCTCAGCTATCGCAGGCGCCGGAAAGATTCATGACCTCGGGCGACTCGGCATCCACCACGTCCTCGAGATTGAAGTGACGGAAGATCTACGTGAGGATTTTGGTG
>JAPKBY010000493.1 GCA_028823185.1 Planctomycetota bacterium | reverse complement strand
CTCGCTCGCTGGCATCGAGCCGCCCGCTTGGATGATGGGGCACGCCTTCGACGGCCCGCACGAAGGCGCAGCTCAACCTTTCGTCTTCTTTCACGCTGATAGGATGGACGCGGAGACTGACTGCACAAGAGCCGTAACGGATGGGCGATATCGCTACATCAGAAACTACATGCCTGAGCTCCCGAGGCTCTACCCCGTCGCCTACGCAGAGTCGATCCCGATGATGGCGGAGCTGCACGCGCTGCGTGATGGAGATGAAGCCACACCCGCGCAATGGCAGATCATCTCCGCCACGAAGCCTGCGGAAGAGCTCTATGAAACCACCCAAGATCTACACGAGATCACCAACCTCTTTGAAGCCGGCAGCTCAGATGGACGCTCAAGACATCTCGTCAAGGCGCTCGACGATTGGATCCTCACCACCAGAGATCTCGGCTTAATGCCTGAGGCTGAGATGCTCAAGACGCGCCTCTGGTCTCCGAATGGCGAGCAACCCCTAACCGCCACCCCAACGCTCGGCCAAGACCTGCGAGGGAGCACGCGCCTCCTCTGCGACACCCCCGGTGCCTCCATCGGTTATCGCGAGAATGGCGAGAATGTATGGCGGATCTTCACCAGAAAGACCCAGTTCACCGAGAACAAGAAATACGAGGCGGTCGCTCACCGTATCGGCTACGTCCAGAGCCCGGTCTTCTCCTTCCAATCTCACACCACTCGCTAAGCTAGAGGAGGACCAGACAAGATGGAGATCATCCTGCTCTTCTTGAGCGTCCTCGCGGCTGGGGTCCCCATGGTCGGGTATCTCCTCCTCATGCGCTGGCTGGACCGTTACGAGCGCGAGCCCTTGGGTCTCGTCCTCGCAGCGTTCGCTTGGGGAGCCGTGGGCGCGATCACGATCAGCATCATCGGCTCGGTCATTCTGACGCTCCCCTTGGCGTTGGCCACCAATGAGAACACGGCCATGTTCCTCTCGGCCTCGATAATCGCACCCCTCGTCGAGGAGCCTGCCAAAGCGCTCTGTCTGCTGCTCATCTATCGTTCGCGTCAGTTCGACAACGCGACCGATGGCTTCGTCTATGGCGCAGCCGCCGGGCTGGGCTTCGGCATGAGCGAAAACTTCCTCTACTTCGCCTCCACCGCAGGCCAAGGAGTCGGCGCTTGGATCGTCGTCGTCATCTTACGCACCCTCTTCACCGGGCTAATGCACGCCGGCGCCACCTCCATGGTCGGCGCAGCCCTCGGGTGGGCCAAGTTCTCCACCTCCCCGCGTCGAATGACGGCGGTCCCCTTAGCCCTCTTGGCCGCAATGGGAATGCACGCGCTCTGGAACAGCCTCGCAATTGCTCCGATGGTCCTAGAGGCCGGGGTGGCGCTGCCTCTCCTCTCCTTCCTTCTCTTCCCCGTAGAGTTCGGAATCTTGTTCCTGATCTTCCAGGCCTCCTTGATCTCGGAGAGCCGCATCATCCGGAGAGAACTCACGGAAGAGGCGCAGAGAGGCACCCTGCCCACTGAGCACGTCGAGAAGTTCACGAAATGGTCAGCGCGAAGCAGCCACAGGAACTGGGCTCCCAAGGGCGTCGACGGCGCGCGCTACCTTGAGCTAGGGACGCTCCTAGCCTTCCGAAGGAACCAACACGCCGCTCGCCCCGACGAGGCCTACTACGCTGACGAGGTCACGCGCCTGCGCGGAGAACTGCGCGAACTCTTGGACTCTCCAGTGACGGCTTAATCAGTTCCCGCGCTGTCTCCCGCGGCCGCCTTGACCGCGCTGGCCACGCTGAGGAGGAGTAGGTCCACGCTCCTCATAGGCTGGCAACTCAAGATGCTTGGGATCTAAGGAGGCGAGCGCAGCTTCTAGTCGCGCCAACGGCTCCTCATTCTTGGACTCAATTAACCGCGCCCTAGTCATCTTGGCGGTGTCCACCGTAGAGATATTCAGTCCATCTAAGGAGGAGGCGGTGTCAGAGCTGCGCCCGAAGGAGGCCAAGATCAACTCTACAGCACGATCCTCCTCGCCAGCCTCAAGCGCGACACGAGCCTGGCCGCCCAAGCAGAGCGCGACATAGTGCGAAGCTGAGG
>JAPKBY010000492.1 GCA_028823185.1 Planctomycetota bacterium | reverse complement strand
CAACTATTAAACTATAACGACGCCGACGTATGGACAAGGTCTACGGTATCGCACGTCACCCATTTATTGAACGGTTCATTAAATGGAAAAACTGTTCTCCTAAAAGGAAACAAAGACTTAGTCGATTCCGTCAGCACCTCGTGGACACTTCAAAATTGTGCCCTTAGGAGGACTTGTCGCCTCCAAAACGAGCGTCTCTGCTGTGAAAACTGCTAATCTGCCGCCTTAATCTTGACCACCTCCTTGGACTCCATCCCCTCGGAGCCACCTCTCCACCCTGAGACATCATGAAGAATCACCTCCTCGTCGCTGCTCTTGCACTCGTCGCCGTCCCGCTCCTCACCTCTAGCGAGCAGAGAGGCACCGAGATCGCCTTCGGCGTCAGCTCTGGGACCACCATCACAAAGACGTTTCAGATCACCACGGATGTCACGATGGACAGCTTCGACATGACCATGAACGGCCAAGAGCCGCCCATGGTGCCGAGCATGGACCTGAGCCTTCGAAGTGAGGTGACCATGGTCTTTGAAGACACATATGAGGACGTCTCTGATGGCCGATCCGCTTCGATCTCACGCACATTTGAGACCCTCAGCGGTGAAAGCGAGAGCACCATGGAGATGGAGATCATGGGCGAAACAACGAACGAGGACTCCTCTGTCGTAGCGAGCAGTGTCCTCGAAGGAGAGAGTGTCGATTTCAAATGGGACGCGAAGGCCGAGAGCTATGAGGCCGTTCTCCCTGATGGATCACCCCTAGAAGAGGAAGATGTAGAAGGCCTCCTCGAAGACACGGACTTCCGCGCGCTCTTGCCTGACGGCGAAGTCAGCGAGGGAGACGAGTGGGAGATCGATGTCAGCATGCTTCAAGGGCTCCTCGCTCCTGGCGGTAACACTCTCCTCATCCCCGAAGAGACAGACGAGGAATCCTCCATGGGAATGGGCAGCAATGACATGGGCGACCTGAACGACTACTTCAACGAAGACTGCGAAGGTGAGTTCACGGCGGTCTTTGACGGCCTACAGAAGACCGATGATGGGGAGTTCGCGGCGATCAAGTTCACCTTCGAGATCTCAAACGCGATCGACATCACAGAGCGCGTTCAAGAGAGCCTTGAAGACTCAGAGCTCCCGGAAGGTGTCGGCGAAATGGAGGTCGAGCACGTCGACCTAGAGGTCGCCTATGAAGGAGAGGGCGTGCTCCTTTGGGACCTGAAGGCCGGTCACTTCCACTCATATGAGGCCTCTGGTGAGTTCGAGATGCTCACGGACCAAGGCATGCTGATCGAAGCCATGGGGCAAGAGATGGCCATCGAACAGACGATGGAGTTCTCCGGTTCGCTCACCTATTCCGCGAGCGCAGAGTGAAGGGACTCGCCAGCCTCTTACTCCTCAGCTCACTCCCCCTCTTCGGTGATGACCTCACCGAAGAGGCAAGGAGCCTCATCGTCGGAGAGGTCTTCGATGAGGCTGTGGAGCTCCTCGAGCCCGAGATCAAGCGCTCACCCGAAGACCACGAACTCAGAGCTCTCTTCTCCGAGGCCCTCGCTGGAGTTGGAAGGCTCGACGAGGCTGCGCACCAACTTCAGACCGCGATCGATCTCCTCGCCGCAGCAGGTGACACCACTGCTGAGAAGAGGATGCAGAGTCGCTTAGCCAAGACCGACCCAGAGGCGAAGGCGGTGCGGAGCTTCTGGAACAAGACCACCGACCTCCTCGGCGAATCTGCCGAGGCTCTCGTAGTAGAAGAGCAAACTGAACGAGCCGCGACCCTCTTGGAGGGGCTCGCCCCCTTTGTCGGCTCAAAGGAACGGGAAGAGATCAAAGCCCTCTTAGATCTCGTCAAGGCTCGGAAAGATGAGCTCGACCTAGGCAAGGCAGAGCAGCGCAACAAGATGCGCACCGTAGAGAGCAAGCACTACAAGATCCGCGCAGCTCTAGAGAAAGAGACCGTGGAGGTCGTCGCTGACACGATGGACCGCCTCTTCGACTTCTATGTCGAGATCTACTTCGATGGAGACGCCTCGCTCGTCGATGTGCTCATCCCAGAGAAGGCGACCCTCTACATCCACGCGACGAAGCAGGAGA